>JBGTEU010000796.1:0-1922 GCA_041747595.1 Bythopirellula sp. | reverse complement strand
TGAGCTTGCGCTGAAACAATCGAATGTAATCCATTGACTCTCGTCCTCGTTTAAAGTGATTGTGGGTGAAACTCGTCGGAGTGTGTTCGTGAACTCCAACAACAAAACAACCAAGGTCGCCGAGCGTTCTCAGGTGACGTTCCAGTTTAAAATCTCCAGTCGTCGCCCCCCTCCGTTCCTCGTCTCAACGAGCAGAAGTGGCGCCGGGGAGAATCATTCTACCACGAAGGACACGAACAGTAAAAAAGACCAACTTCAAGCAACTCGACATGGGCAGTTTCGGTTCAACGCCTATTTCGCATTAGTCGCTTTTCAGCTTCAGTAGGAAATCGTTCAAATAAATTGCAGAGGCGGCCTAATCTGACGTTCGCTAAGTTTGCCCTCCTACAAGTTTTTCTTTTAGAAAATTGTCAGCGATTGCGTCGACGAGTCAGATTCATCCCATGGATGCAGCGATGTAGCCGACATGTCCGGCAAGCACAGCAAGAATTGCACTGAAAGCAAACAACATAATGATCGGCCGGACCAATGCATCCGCCGTGATTTTTGGGCGTGAGCCGTTACGTGCGAACGTTGCGAGGGGGACGCCGAGTGTTACGCCGACCCACCATGTTGCGACGATGCCCGCCTTTTGAAGGGCCATAATGGGACGAAGCCGTGTACCCACTTTCGGATTGATCGCTGGATGCTCACTGAATTTATCTCCTAAAGTATAAGCCATAAGACCGATCTCAATTCGGCGGAAGAGAGCAAAACTAAGCAAAGGGCGGCTGACTGCAAATATATGCGACTTGACGTTGATGGCTACGCCCGATTCGTCCAACGCGAGATTCTGGGTATCGAACTTTCAGACTAACGGCCATTCGAATAACAACCCGGCTGACCGATGAGATGCAGCGCGCCTGTTACGCTCTGCTGGCGGGTGCGGCCGACCGCACTCCCTTTCGTTCGTCGCGCCCCCTTGTTAGCAATCCGATCCTCTCGGCTTGGATTTCCCTTGAAGGTTATGGACTACAGCCCTGGTTATCACGGCGACCAGCAGGAGAGCAACCGATCCGCCTAGCGTTTCGTTCTTGGAGATGAAAAACAAAAATGAGGTATTGATCCCTTGGTGGTAAATCATTGCTACCAGCAGATTGCGCCCCGAAAGCAGAAAAAGACTATCGAGCACCAGCGAGTGTCCTGCCATCGCGAGAAACGTATAGGCGCTGGGCTCGACCCCAAGGACCACAAATAACGGCAGATGCCAGATCCACCATAGACCCGCCACAATGACTGACCCGGCCAGGGCCCGCCCCTTCCGAATGAATCCTTCCAGGATATAGCCCCGCCACCCGGGTTCCTCTCCCAACGGACTCCCGATCATTCCTAGAGCGAATTGGAACGGAATCACAGCCAACAGAGCATAACCAAGTTCTTGAACTGGCTCGGGCCGCAAAACCGTAACCTCACCTCCTGAAAACATCGTGTGCGAGACATTCAAGACCATCGTAATGCCGACGGGAATGATCGCGATCACCAAATACCAGGGAATCGCGCCGCCCCTGAATCTAAACTGACTGAACACCTGTTTGACCAGGTTGGGATTCTTGAAGATCCGTTGCATCATAAAAAGCGAGAGGACTGGCGCGAAGGCTCCGAGAGTCTGTCCAACAAACAGAGTGATCACAAACGGAACAGGCAAGCGTAGAACATCCAATTTGTGCAATACCAGTGGCGTCCAAGCCGTCCAAGCAATGGCAAAGGCTAACACATAGAAAGTAAGTGGACGGAACGTCTCGATGCAAGGCTCCTGTTTCGAGAGATTTGTTCGCAAGGTTAACATCTTGGGATAGTTATTCCTCTGATTTGCGAATCGTCGACTCTGGTCTCGGCGCTTTCAGTATAACACCCAGACTGTTGGCGACGTCGCGTAGAGCATC
>JBGTEU010000795.1:0-2452 GCA_041747595.1 Bythopirellula sp. | reverse complement strand
GGACCAAGGCGGTCAGCGGCGAGCGCGAGGTAGCTTACCCGCTCGGGACGTAGTCCCATGATCCGCGCCGCAGTGGCGTCGACGGCCGGAAGGTTGGCTCCCACGAGGATGAGGCCCATCTGTTTGAGACTTCCCATGATCGGGCCGTCTCCTTCCATGCAGTCGATGCCGTCGACGATGGCGAGCGTGCGGGGGAGGCTGGCGTTGATGTCGACCACCGTTTGAGGAATGCCGTTGTAATGCAGCACGTTTTTGGGCCAGCCGTATTTGATTCCCGGCAGCGTGCCATAAAGATTTTTCATGGCACAAGTGACCCCGACCCAGTGGTGGGTTTTCATTTTGGGGATCGACACCACGAAGTCGGCTTCGCAGACCGTGCGGGGGAAGTAAATCCCCTTGAGCGGGCTGACCCGGCCGCGGTTCACCCGCCAGGCGACCTCCTCGTAGTTGAGGTCAGCAAACTTTAAGCGCGAGTCGGTGAGCGCTTCGGCGACGCCCGATTCGACGAGGGCCATTTCGGTATCGCGGACATGGCCAGGGGCTTCGCCGACGGTGACCGTAGCGCCCCAACCGCGGAACACCTCGGCAGCGGCGATAATCACCGCGGGGTGGGTGGTCATGTGGGGGATGAGCCGCGTGGGTTCCACCATGTTGGGTTTTAAAAGGACACGTTTGCCGATGAAGTGGTGGGGCGCTAAGCCGCAAGCGGCTAGGGCGTCGCTAATGGTTTGAACGAGGGGGCCGTCATAGCGTTGGTGGCGGGCGACGAAAACTTCGGCGCGGGGAAGGAGTGCTTGGCCAAGCAGCCTCGTCCCCGCGAAACCGGCAAGCGCGATGCCACCCGCGGCGAGGAGAGTGCGCCGCGAAGGCTGCAAGTTTTTCGGTAATTCGTTCATACGGGGGAGACCTCCCTGCGCGTGGGGAGCCATGACAGGTCGGGAATGCTGGCCAAGGCTAACAGTGCCAACTTGTACGCACTCGGCTTACCGTGGAGTTCTCGTTCCGCCACACCGGCGATCAACGCTTCAGCGTACGGTGGCCGGCGACCATGGCCGGTGAGTCCAAGTAACCCATAGCAAAGTGATGCGGTAGTTGTCGCGGGACTCAAGTTTTCTTCAAGATACCGTAAGGATAACTCCACGCGGGGATCGATGTTGGCTTCCCCGGCGAGGGCAAGCACGGCGAGTCCCGTCGATTGCACCTGCGGAAGTGTTGGTTGACCGAGCACGAGGGTGCTGCCGTAGTTGCTGCCGCCGGTCGGAAGCAAGCGATCGGTGACGAGCCGCACGCCTTGGCGAGTGCGGACGTGATCGCCGAGCCCGGCGGCTTTCAGCGCGATCACAAACATAGTGGTTGGTTCCATCCAGGCGTGAGTCTCCGGGGCCCACGACCAACCAAGGATCGTGGGATCGTGGCCGACCTGCGAGTGCCGTTCGGCAGTGCGACCCTGTGTGGTAAGTGCCCAGTGGATGGCTCGCTCAAAATTCTCTTGAAAGCGATCATTCCCTGCCGCGATCCAGGCAAGGATCGCAAGACTTGTCGGCCAAGCAGGCGAATCGTGTTCGCTGTTTGCGGGGACGGCACCGCTTGTTTGTTGAGCATCGGCAAGTTGGTTCGCGAGTCGCAATGCCGCGGTTCTCTCGCCATGAGCCGCGAGCGCCACGCATGCTAGCGCGGTCGGCTCCGCCGCCCACACGCCATCGGCACTGTAGCCGCAACGGTCGATGCCGCGGATCTGACTAACACATTCACTTGCGAATTGAAGTAACATCGAAAAAGCTTCGGCAGTAGATTTGTCGTCGCTGCGAGTATCGAAACAGTGTTGAACGAACACCACACATCACAAGCTTAGGTTGCAAAAACGCAGCAAATAGGTCTGTATTTCTCGATGAATAGGCGTTGTGAAGGTGGGTATTTCCGTGCTGCGTGGTTGTAGGTTGCAGGATGCGAAGAATTTCTGGAGTAAAGGCTGCAGGGTTTTGACTTCAGGAGAATCTGACATAAGTTTCAATTGAGGTTCGACCAACAGGTTGTTGGCGGACTTCAAAGGTGAGCGCTGCGGGCGCCACTTGCGAAACTTCTCTTCTCCCAAACCAATCGGTTTCTTCATGGAAGTGTAGGGGCGAGAGAAGCAGAGCAGAATTGAGCCTGCTGCGTCATCATCCTCGACAAAGGCAAACCAATCGCAAGGTTGGGGCGCAAAGCCAAGGGACGACGAAAGATTCGGCGTTAGCCTGGCTACCGAAAGGATACACGTACCCGGGACGCAGCAACGCAAACCCATCGAGATGAGACGCGCACTTGTTAAATGTCTGGCTCTAACATCGCTGAAGCAGGCTCTGAGGCTTGGAAGCCGGAAGAGTGGTGTTAGGGCTAATTAACGGGAGCACTGAAATGAGCTCCTGACAACCTGAAGGGTGTCGAATGATCTTCGGCACCGGGAATTGGAGGA
>JBGTEU010000794.1:0-6490 GCA_041747595.1 Bythopirellula sp. | reverse complement strand
GGCTTCGGTCCCTCGTCGGTGTTAACAACCGGCGCCCCGCATTCCGCGGCAAAGCGAATGGCCTGTTTGAGATATTCGGTGCTAATCTCCGGCTTGCAGAGTGGCGTATGGGCGGAAAGACCTGAGACTTTAACACCCGCTTGCTCGCACGCTCGACGTATGCGATAGGGATCGTCCAACATCGATACGCTATGGAAATAGCCAGCCTCACTGAGCAACTCGCGGCCCCAGTGGACCATCGGCTCCACATACTCATACCCCAATTGAGCCGCTTTCTCGATGCCCCATTCAAAGGGTTTGTCGTCGTGGCGCACAAACTCCAAATTGAGCCCCAAATAGATATTGCCCATGCTTTCAACGTCTCCGTATCCTGCGGCTTTAGAGGATGGCCATACTTTCATCTACGTTCGTCGATCATTCACATATTAACAGCCCTCATCCTAGGGAACCGACACCGCAGTGTCTTGCGAATCCTTTCGACGAAATAATTTGAACAGTCCTTAAAGTTGTCTTGAACCGCTTTCTGAGTTAATTTACTGAAATCACAGGGGTCTCCTGGGGCTTAGTGACGCTGCCCTAAGACTTACGCGAAACAATACGAACACGGTGGGATTGTCGTGGCAAGAACAGTTCCGATCTTTGAAGGCGCCGAAGACACGTATCAAGCAGACACCTGTTTGCCACTCACTCGCGCGCTCGAAGCGGGCGAAATACGGCTCGAATCGTGGGTCCACGGGCACTATCCCGGTCGTATACTGCCGCGTGGGATCCTGAGTCGAGTCAAGTCGGTAGGGTTCTGGGACGCGACGCATGACCAAACCTGGGGACTCGATGAGCATCACAATGAAGGGATCGAGCTGACATTCCTGGAGACCGGCACCTTGGGATTTGCCGTCAACAGTAAGGAGTTCCAACTTAAAGCCGACGATCTGACGATCACACGACCTTGGCAGAAACATCGTGTCGGACTGCCCAACGTCACGGCGGGGCGTCTACATTGGCTTATTCTGGATGTTGGTATTCGTCGTCCCGACCAGCCGTGGCATTGGCCTTCCTGGTCGGTTCTAGCCAAACACGACCTGGACGAACTGACCCAGATCTTACGACAAAACGAGTACCCTGTCTGGCGCTCGACGGTCGAGATCCGCCGCTGTTTCCAGCGCATTGCCAAGACAATCGAAAGCTACGACATTGCGCAAAGCGTCTCGCGCCTGACGGTGCAGCTCAACGATCTGCTGTTGTGTGTGCTTGAAATGCTCCGCGAGCAGTCGATTTTTCTCGACGACACGCTCTCGCAGACAAAACGGTCGGTTTCGCTCTTCTTGAACGACTTGGCTCAGAATACGCCGTTGTTACGTCGAGAGTGGACGGTTCGCGAGATGGCCGCCACGTGCGGTTTGGGCGTTACACAATTCATCCATTACTGTCGTCTGATTACAAACATGACGCCGGTGAAATATCTGAATCAATGTCGACTGGAGGCTGCAGCGCAGATATTGCAGCATCAGCCCGAATCGACCATTACTGCCATCGCCGTAGAGTGTGGCTTCTCTTCCAGCCAATATTTTGCCACCGCCTTTTACCGTCAGTTCGGCATGAGCCCCACTGCTTATCTTAAGTCCGCAGCCAAAAAGGATCCTTCCGGCTGAGTTGTCTGCCTTCGACGGACGGCAAGTTCTTGTTTTTAGCTTACTTGAGTCGCTATCCGCGAGCGAGAATGGTGGAAATGAATCAGGTCATGATCTTTCGGGCAGGCGTCAATAGAT
Source organism: Bythopirellula sp. (assembly GCA_041747595.1). Classification (GTDB taxonomy): domain Bacteria; phylum Planctomycetota; class Planctomycetia; order Pirellulales; family Lacipirellulaceae; genus Bythopirellula. The sequence goes on along the minus strand of JBGTEU010000794.1, from coordinate 4,724 downwards.
TCTTCAGCTGATTTCGTCACTCAATGTGTGCCTCCCGTGCCGGGCTATTAGTGAGGAACAGGCGCTTTTAATGCCAGACCAACTCAGAAAGGTGGCGCTCACCGAGAAGTGTCGAAATGCCGATTTATTTAAGGAATCCAGACCTGCTTCCTAAGCCGCAGATCGCAGGTTCGAATCCTGCCGGGGGTCGTGCTGTTTGGTGCGGCCTCTACCGCTAGTTGAACGAACCATATTCGTCTTTTATGTCCGTCCAACTCAACTCAGCAGCTCTTTAATCACCTTGGCCGGTTCGACGCCCGTCAGGCGTTGGTCGAGGCCCTGGTGTTTGACCGTGAAGCGTTCGTGGTCGAAGCCGAGTTGATGCAGTACGGTGGCGTGGAAGTCGCGAATGTGTACGGGGTCCTTGACGATGTTGTAAGAGAACTCGTCGGTTTCGCCGTAGATCGTGCCGCCTTTGAAGCCACCGCCCCCCCACCACAAGGTGAAGCACCCAGGGTGATGGTCGCGACCGTAGTTCTCCGTGGTGAGCCCACCCTGCGAATAAATGGTCCGGCCAAACTCGCCGCCCCAGATGACGATGGTCTCGTCCAGCATGCCGCGTTGCTTGAGATCTTGAATCAGCCCATAGCAAGCCTTATCGACATCCTTGCACTGGTCGGGCAAGCGGCCCGCTACGTTGGCGTGCGTATCCCAGTTGTTGTGGTAGATTTGTACGAAGCGCACGCCGCGCTCCACCATCCGTCGGGCCAACAACGCTGTGTTAGCAAAGGTACCGGGCTCCTTAGCATCTTCGCCGTAAAGTTCATAGGTCGAAGCTTCTTCGCTGGCGAGATCGGAGAGTTCGGGTACGCTAGTCTGCATGCGATAGGCGAGTTCGTACTGTTCGATCCGTGTTGCCGTTTCAGGATCGTTCATTCGGGCGTGATTGATTTCGTTGAGGGCCTTCACTCCATCTAGCGTGGCGCGACGGACGTCGCGCGAGACCCCCGGCGGATCGTTAATATACAGAATCGGATCACCGGCGGTGCGGAGACTGACCCCCGCGTGATGTCCCGGCAGGAAACCCGAGGACCACAGACGTGCCGAGATGGCCTGTACTTGTTCGGTATTGGTAGGTCGGGCCACCATTACGGCGAAGGTGGGTAGATTTTCGTTGAGCGAACCCAAGCCGTACGAGCACCAAGTGCCCATGCAAGGTCGACCGGTAATCTGGTTGCCGGTCTGCATGAGCGTGATAGCGGGTTCGTGGTTGATGGCCTCGGTGTGCATACTGCGTACAAAGACCAGGTCGTCCACCATTTTCTTCATCCAGGGCATCAGCTCGCTCACCCACATGCCCGACTGACCACACTGCTCGAATTTATACATTGAGGGGGCAATCGGAAACCGATCTTGGCCGGAGGTCATGGTGGTCAACCGCTGGCCCATGCGAATCGATTCGGGCAGGTCCTTGTCATACCAGTCATCCATCACCGGCTTGTAGTCATACAAGTCCATTTGAGACGGGCCACCCACCATGTGCAGGTAGATAATGTTTTTCGCTTGTGGTGGGAAATGGGTTCGCTGCACCACCGACGCCGCAGCTCTGGAGTCGCCGATCAGCGATCCCAAGGCCGCGGCACCCAGCAGGTGAGACCCTTGGGCCAGGAAGTGGCGCCGCGTGAGTTGTTGGCGAAATTGTTCGAACGCATTCATCGGATTAAGTTCCATTTTGCGTTGCTAGGCGCAAGGTACTAGTTGCTAGCGACTACTTGTTCAACATTTCGTCGAGGTTCATTAGTTGGTTGACTGTCATGGTCCAGGTGGCGAGTTCTACGGGCTCGATCGAGTCGCAGGGCTTGGATTCCCCCACCGAGATAACCAGTACAGCTTCCTCGGGATGTTTTTGGTACTCATTGGAAATTCGCTCATACGTTTCCTTGACAATCGACATCTCCTTTGGAGTGAGCCCACGAGACAACAGCCGACGGACAATCCACTGAGTCCGTTCTTCGAAATCGGAACCACAGTGCGAGATGGCCAACTCGGCCAGGCTGCGTGCCGCCTCAACGAATTGCGGATCATTCAGCGTCACCAAGGCCTGCAAAGGTGTGTTGGTCCGTTCGCGGGCCATCATACACGTCTCGCGATTGGGAGCGTTGAAGAGGTCGAGCGACGCTGGAGGCGCGGCCCGTTTCCAGAATGTATACAAACTGCGGCGATAGAGTGAGTCGCCCGTGTCCTGTTCGTAGTTGTGGGTGTCACTGCCGATCATCGCCACAGCCTCCCACACTCCAGGAGGTTGATAGGGTTTGACACTCGGGCCGCCGATTCGCTGTGACAACAACCCACTGGTTTCCAATGCGGCGTCGCGTACCATTTCGGCATCCATGCGAAAACGCGGGCCCCGGGCAAGTAGGCGATTCTCCGGATCGCGTTCAATTTTCTCGGGCGTTGCCGCCGCGCTTTGTTGGTAGGTGGCACTCATCACAATCATCTTATAGAGCCGTTTGACGTCCCAACCGGAACTGCGGAAATCCTCGGCCAGCCAATCCAGCAGTTCTGGGTGCGAAGGATGTTCGCCCGAAACTCCAAAGTCACCCGCCGACTCCACGATCCCTACGCCGAACAACTCCTGCCAGAAACGGTTCACCGTCACTCGCGAGGTGAGCGGATGCTCCGGCAGAAGTAGCCAGCGCGCAAATCCCAGACGATTTCGGGGGAAATCGTCGGGGAACGGTGGCAGCATCGCAGGTGTTCCCGGCCCTACTTCATCCAGGCGCTGATCGTACTCACCTCGATTCAAGACGTGGGCACGGGGTGGTTCATCGCGTTCTTCCATCACATGGGCGATGGTGCCTCGCTCATGAATCTCCTTCTGCTCTTGCTGCCACCCACTGAGGGAATGTGTGAGTCGCTGATATACGTTGTCGTGCGTGGCGAGCCACCATTGGTAAAGCTTATCGAGTTCGGCCGGATCGCGTTCTTCGGCGGGCTTGTTAAGGACGGCGATCAGTTTCACGATAGCAAGTGCCTTGGCCTCAGTTTCGGTGAGTTCCCGTCGGTAGATTCGCAAATCGAAGAGAGAAACTTCGGTGACCTTGTTGTGTTTGGTATGTCGCTGTCCGACCTTGAGGGGAACCTCCGATTCCGTCGTACCGGAAAGCGTATCTTCTTGCTTCTCTAATGGCTTGGACTCGCCGTTAAAGTAAATCTTACAACCATCGGCCCGACGACTCCCATCGTATGTGATGGTGATCTGTACCCACTCGTTGACAGGAAGTTTGTCCTTGGAGAGAACTTTGATGGCATTTCCCGGCCACTTGTGGATCAGGTGCGCACCAACGTGACCCTTGTCGAGCCACACGTCCCACCCACGAAGGTCTTCGCCCATCCGAGCGAACAATGCGCCCCCGACGTTACGGGAGGAGACCTTCACCCAGACGGCATGGCTAAACGGCTCTTCACCTGTGAAATTACCCGCCTCGGCGATTGCCAAAGCGTCGCCTTTCTTGAGCTGAGCCGCCTGCTTAGTTCGCAGACCATCGAGCCACTCGATGGAGTTGGGCCTCTCGACCTGCTGTTGAGAACCGTTCAGTGTGTAGGAAATGGTATCTGCACCATCATCGAGCGGCAGGACCAATTCCAGGTCTGCTGACGAAATAGTGACTTCCGCCGTTTCCACCGTGGCAGAGGCAGCCCAAGTAACAAACTCTGCTCGGGCTGATTCCCTGCGAGCGGCGAAGCGTTGCTCACGATGCTCTACCAGTGCCTGCAATTCTTCCCAGCGCGCGCGATCTTCTTCAATCGGTACGACGACGATTGGCGGTGTGTCCTTGACGTTACCGTCTTTCACTGGCTGGGTGGTGTTATTGAAGAATGCCGCCAATTCGTAAAATTCTCGCTTACTGAATTCATCGTACTTGTGATCGTGGCAGACGGCACAGCCGGCCGTAAGACCCATCCAGGCTATGGCGGTGGTTTCTATACGGTCGCGGGTATAGAGCACCTCGTATTCCTCGTCGATGATGCCGCCTTCGTTGGTGGTGATGTTGCAACGGTTGAAGCCCGAGGCAATCTTCTGATCTAGCGAAGGTTCGGGCGACAAATCACCGGCAAGATTCTCGATCGTAAACTGATCGAAAGGCATGTTGTCGTTGAGTGCCTGGATTACCCAATCGCGGTAGGCCCAAATCTCACGGTAATTGTCGAAATGAATTCCATGGGTGTCGGCATAGCGAGCTACATCCAGCCAGTAGCGTCCGCGATGTTCACCCCAACGAGGAGAAGCGAGGAGCTGATCGACCAGCTTCTCGTAAGTATCGGGCGACGGGTCGTTTGTGAAGACCTCTACTACATCTGGAGACGGAGGCAATCCGGTCAAATCGAGACTCACCCTGCGGGCCAAAGTGCCTGGATCGGCCTGTGATGCCGGTGGGAGCCCTTCACGTTCTAAAACAGCGCCGACGAACGCATCGATCTCGTTGCGGGGCCACCAAGAGTTTTTCACTTCAGGAACGTCCGGACCCTCGATCGGCACCAGTGCCCAATGCGGCTGATACTCAGCACCTTCGCAAATCCACTGAGCCAGCGTCTCGATCTGCTCGGACGATAGAGTCTTGTGTGCTTCGGGAGGCGGCATTCGCTCGAATTCATCCTCGGAGCGAATGCGGCGGATCAGTTCGCTGGCCTCGGGATCGCCTGGGACGATCGCCACGCGATCGACGGCGTCCTCGCGCTGGTCG
>JBGTEU010000793.1:0-2035 GCA_041747595.1 Bythopirellula sp. | reverse complement strand
TGACGCGGAGCGCCGCAGCCGGGCGATTGTCCCATGCCGTGCGCCCAACGAGTTGCGCGCCGGCGCCAATCGCGAACACGATCTCGGTGAATGCCGGATTCAGTGAAACCACGCGTGTGGCCAGCACCGAATCGTTGGCTCCATTGAAGCGACGAGCAGCGCTTGGCAACACCGCACCGAAATCATCGAGCGTGTCAGCAGCGACGAGCGCCGCAGCCGTGCCCTGCGCAACTCGGGCATGCGCACCTTCCGCCGGCGCAGCGCCAACCTCCGCCACAGCGGGCGACGAATTCGGCGCATCGAGCGGAGCGAGAGGATCAACGCTGGCCATCGGACATTTTCCCCGGTTGCGGACCCTCCCAGTATCAACTCCCGCCGCGCGCGAAGCAACCTACATTTCATCGCGAGACCGGTCCGCAGAGTTGATAGACTACAGACGTTCGGGGCGAGACAGGAGGAGCAAAAATGGCCTCAGCCGCGCAGCGAATGCCGCCGCCTGGATGTGGCTTCATGAACGGAAACTGATTGGAGCATTCTGTAACGCTGCAAGGGCGCGCAAATGAATGAGCGACGTTCAGCCATTCTAGTGTGGATAGTTGCGATTGCGGCTATGGTCCTTGGTGCTGCGTGTTGCTGTGGCGGTCCGATCGCACTGCTGTTGTCTCAGTTCCCAATGGGGAATGACAGTTGGACGCACTATTCCAGCGGCGGAATGTTCGTCACGCATTCGCCTTCGCTGTCCGTAGGGGGAGGGGAAATCGTTTTCTCGACGCCGGCAACGGGGCACGGGGATATTTACCTTGCCAACATCAAATCAGGAGTGACTCGCCGTCTTACTTCGACCGATCACTTCGAGGCGTCACCCTACTTTGTTCCTGGGTCGCGACTGGTCGTCTTTCAGCGTGAGCAAGTGCCATCCTGCAATATCTGGAGTATTGATCTCGATTCTGGTGAAGAACGTCAGTTGACGAAAGGACGCTTCGACGAGGTCATTGTGGACGTTGCCGCGACGGGCAAGCATCTGCTCGCGATGCGAAGCGATCGATTGCGTGGGAGGACCACGATCTTGCTCGTCGATGTCCAATCGAGTGAAGCCGTGGAGCTGGATGACTGCTTCCATGCGGTGTTCGCGACCGATGGACAATCGCTGTTGGCGACCTGTGGAGTCGATGACCCAGGCGTCTTCGAGATGAACCTCAATGGCGAGGCGACAACTCGCCTGGCAGATGGCACTGCAATCGACGTGTGCGACGAGGCCAATCTAGCGCTCGTCCTGCGCCAAGGACCACCCGACTATCGGACACCCGACCATGATCTCTACCTGTTGGACCTTGCGACCAAGAAGGTGCATCCAATCGCCAAGGGCACCCGTGGGGTGGTCTTCCCAAATGGGAAGGTTCTATTCACAGTCGGCTACGAGTGCCAAGCGATGACCTGGGAGAAAGACAATGGCCCGCCGCGAAAGATTGATTATCCACCCGGCTACAGTGTTGGGCCAAATCGATCACCCGGTGCATCGGTCGCAGCCTTCTTCATCATGCCGCCGAATTCACCACAACGAACGTATGACACCTACCTGTTTGACTCGGCATCCGAGCAGTTCACGAAGGTTAATCTGGACGTAACGGCAGTTAACGAATAGACCCGTCGAAACTTACTACCGACCGACACAGCGCGTCACTTTCCGCGGCCACTGGTCGCGGCTTTGATCAGGCGATCACGTCGTGAATGACGTGAGCCTCTTGCACGCTGGTGAGCTTGTGGTTCAGGCCGCCGTAGAAGTAGGTGAGCTTGGTGTGGTCGAGGCCCATCAGGTGCAGGATCGTGGCGTGCAGGTCGCGGATGTGGTGGCGGTCGGTGACGGCTTCGTGGCCGAAAGGGTCGGTTTCGCCGTGGGAGTGGCCGGGTTTCACGCCGCCGCCGGCAAGCCAGTAGAGGAAGCCCTTGGGGTTGTGGTCGCGGCCGCCGTTTTCGCCCTGCGAGACCGGCTGACGGCCGAATTCGCCGCCCCAGACGATCAGCGTTTCGTCGAGCA
>JBGTEU010000792.1:0-5761 GCA_041747595.1 Bythopirellula sp. | reverse complement strand
ACGCCGCGCTGCGAGACCGATCCCGACGTGCCCGTGTCGGCGTACGGGGCGAGCAAGCTGGCCGCCGAACACGCGGCCAGCGAATTTGCGGATCGTGTGCCGCTCTCGATCGTGCGTCCTCCCGTGGTATTCGGACCCGGGGATCGCAATAGTTTGCAGCTTTTCAAAAGTGTGTTGTTCACGCACTTGCACCCCGTGCCGGGTTTTCGCCACATGCCGATGTCGGTGGTCCACGTTGCCGACTTGTGCGCAGCGCTTCTGCAAATCGCCGAGCGCGGCGTGCGCGTGCAGGCCCAGACGCCGACCTCGGGCGTTTATTACATCACCTCGGGACGCACAATCACTTACGGCGAGTTGGGAACTCTCGTCGCGGCGGGTATGGGGCGCAGGGTGTTGGTGGTGCCTGCCCCCAGAATCATTTTTTGGGTCATCGGCGGTGCCGCGGAACTGGTGGGCCGAATCCGTCGGCAAGCGGGGATCGTGAATTGGGACAAAATCCGCGAGGCCATGGCGAGCGGCTGGGAGTGTAGCGATGAAAAACTTCGTCGCGAATTGGGTTACATCCCGGCCGCCTCGCTCGAACAACGCTTCGCCGAAACCGCCGCCTGGTACCGCGAACACAAATGGCTCTAGTCGTATTAGCGCCACTGCCGCTTGCGGCTTAGCGGTATGCGGCGACAATGATGGAAGTCCCTACACCAAAAACGTACCGTGTAGCAAACATTTCTTTCCACGGCCCAGGGGCCATGCTCCCCATGCACCCACTCCCCGATCTCACACTCGATCAACTCACCGTCCCCACCCTGGGCGAGGGAAACTATCGTTCCCCCTTGCCGTTGTCGTTTGTATCCGGCGACGACATTGGCGATTTCGTCTCCGATCGGTTTCGGCTCATTTACGAACCACGCTTCGTGCCGGGAGAACCACCGTGCGAATTGTCGTTTGAGCTGGCCGGCCCGCGGCACACACTTTTCTTCGAGCCAGAAAAAACTAGCGCGGCCATTGTCACCTGCGGCGGGCTTTGCCCGGGGATCAACAATGTGATTCGCAGCCTCGTGCAGGAGCTGACCGTCAACTATGGCGTGCCGCGGGTGTGGGGAATTCGTTACGGCTACCAAGGGCTCAACCCCGCCGAGGGTCGTCCCCCCGTGGAGCTCACCTACGAGGTGGTCGAAAGTATCCATCATCAAGGAGGTACCATTCTCGGCACCTCGCGCGGTGATCAAGAACTGGGCATCATGGTCGACTTCTTGGTCAGCAAGGGGATCAACATCCTTTATTGTGTGGGTGGTGACGGCACGCAACGCGGAGCCCACGAAATCGCCCGCGAAATCGCACGACGCAAACTGCCGATCGCCGTCGTCGGCATTCCCAAGACCATCGACAACGACATCAAATTCTGCTACCGCACGTTTGGCTTTGTCACGGCAGTCGAGGAAGCGGAAAAGGTCATCGACCGGGCCCACGTCGAGGCCAAGTCGGTGCTCAACGGCGTGGGACTTGTCAAACTCATGGGCCGCCACGCGGGCTTCATCACGGCCGCGGCGGTCTTGGCCAGCGGCGAGGCCAACTTCGCGTTGATTCCCGAAGCGTCGGTCATGCTGCACGGACCGGAGGGCTTTCTGTCGGCCCTCGAACGGAGATTGTCCGTCAAGGAACACGCCGTCGTGGTCGTGGCCGAAGGCGCGGGGCAACAATGGCTCGACGATTGCCCTGAAGAATACGACGCCTCGGGCAATCGCAAGTTGGGCGACGTGGGCACTTTTCTCGCCGAGCAAATCAAAACGCATTTCAAGAATCGCAAGGTCCCGGTGAGCGTGAAGTACTTTGACCCCAGTTATCACATTCGCAGCGTCCACGCGAACGCCGCCGATAGCTTGCTCTGCGACCAATTCGCCCGCGCCGCCGCCCACGCCGGCCTGGCCGGCAAGACAGACATGCTGGTGGGCCTGTGGCACAATCATCTGATTCACGTGCCGCTGGTGATTTCGAGCGACGCCAAAAAAGACATGTCGCTCGAAGGAGAACTTTGGACCGCCGTCCAAGCGCTCACGGGGCAACAGAAGTGGTACGAGGGGGATTGATGACCATGAAAAGCTTCTTCCGACTTCTGTTCTTCACGATAATCATCCTAGCATGTGCTTCATCATTGCGATCAGAAGTAATCAAGCAAACCGATGAACCAAAAAGCGATTTAGAACGGCTCAACACGATTTGGGAAACTCAACGATCGGCACTCAATTCAGGCATTTTCCACTGTCGCGAACTACATCGCAAAGTTCCCGACGGACATAATACTACTCTTGCTGAGGTAATAAAGCTGCTTGCCAAACCCAACCTGCTAGATGACGAGGCGGTCTTTCGAGAGGTGGCAGGTTCGTTGGATCCGCGGATAAGGGGTCAGCAACCGCCTTGGTCAAAGGCAAGCTATACCATTAGTCAAAATGGCTATCTTGCGGATATCGTCCCTTCAGGAAACCCCGGACATCATCAATTACAATCCCAGTATGGATTATACGAGGTACTTAAGCGTCCATTCGGACCGCGTTATCAAGTCACAATATTTCTTCCGGGGCATGCTATTCCTCCTGCGCTCAGCTTGGAAGACTTTTTGTTCATCCCCTCTCCAAAAATCTTGGAGAAAGCCGATCTCATTATCAATCAAGTCGAAGAAGACAAAAACTGCGTCCGTCTGTCGACACCCCATGCGGAAGTCGTTGTTGATCGACTCACAGGATTTGTTCGGAAATCAACTTATGGTAAGCACGGCACCACTATCTACCAGGAAACAAGACAATCGCTGCCAATCACTTTTGACGATGGTGTAATTCTACCAAAGCTTTACTTTATGGGCCGATACAGGGAAGACCGCCTTAGCTCGTTCAGGCTGAGAGTCATTGACGAAGCTAAGCCGAATGTAGAAATTCCCGCCGAGACTTTCTTAATTGCGGCCAGCACAAAGGACGTTGTGGTCGACCAAACGAAAGGGAAGCCGAAAGTCTTTCAACCACCCTATCCGACCATCGACGTGCTGGAATTCATGGACTCCGAACAATAAGAGTCCCCTGACAATGCACTAAGAATTCTTGTCCGTCATGCAAAGCATGTTCTACTAGTGGCAAGAATCGCGGCTAAGCACGCGCCTTATTCACCGAAGCTGAAGGGGTTGTCGAACTCTTCGCCCTCGTCGGCCGGGAAGGGGCTCTCCGGTTCTTCTTCCGCGGGTTCTTCGCCGTACGGTATGGTTGGTTCGTCGATGGGTTCTTCCACGAACGGGGTCTCTTCCTCGGCAGGTTTGGTGAGTAGCTCTTTGATCATCGGTATTTTGCGATACATGGTTGGCTCGACCGCGCCAATCTCATGCAGACACTGTACCAGCCCACGATCGTTCACCAGAAAAATGCGATCCGATTGCTCGTTGAATACCGCCTGGTAATTTTCGCCGGCGAGCACTCCCACGTATTTGCCGCTCTCGACGTCGACGATCACGAGTTTTCCGCGATCGTCGAGTCCGTAGGCATTCTTAAGACCCTGGGACACGAATTGCGTGATGCCGGGGACGGTCCAGAGTGGTTCGCCCGTTATGGCGTCCATGGCGTGGAGCATCGGCTCGCTCGAGGCGACATACACTCGGTCTCCCACCACGGCGGCGCGGGCCGTGGCGGTGTAACCCATCGAATACCGCCACACTTCGACGCCGTCCAAGGCGTCGAAGCAATAAACGTGTCCATCAGCCGAAACGATGTAAAGATAGGGATCCGCTTCGGTGGGGGGGGCCGTCGCGTGCGAGGTGGTTTCGATCCGATACAAAACCTGCGGGGGGCTGGCTTGGCCAACGTACAGGTAACCACGATCCGTGGGCCACGTGACGACCCGACCGCTGGTGCTGGGGCTATGGAAAATCCGCCCGACCGATTGCGAGTACCACGGCAGGGCGTCGCGATCGTCGAGTCGATGGCCTTCGACCCGGCCATTGAGAAACGACACGTAGGCATATTCCTCGCTCAGCGTGGGGGCCGCGGCGGCGGCGCTTCCCAACGTGCGGCTCCAGAGCAGTTGGCCGTTCGCGCGATCGAGAATATAAAGTTCCGCGCCGCTTACGGTGGCAACGTATCCGCCACTGGCGGCAGGTCCCGTCGCGGGCTGATCGAGGGGCCCCGGCTGCGCGGTCCACAGCGTCTCGCCGGTGTCGGCATTGAACGAATGGATGAGACCGCCGGTGGTGAGCGCGAGCAGATTGTTTTCATGCAATCGCCAACTCCGCATCCGATGCCGTGACACGTTGAGTTGCACCTGGGCGAACCAGGATCGCTCCAAGCCGGCCGGCGCGGCGACGTCGTAGCTGACCAGCGATTGCGCGAAACCTTTCAACGGAACACACACGCAACAAGCGACGATCAGCGCACTTGATAGCGAACGCACGGGAGAGGAAAACTTGGCAATCATTGCGGCTAGTACTCACAAATATGATCGGGAGTGCGACGAGCGGGTGATCAACAGGGTTGGTAGAAAACTTATTCTGGGCTCGTGCAGGAGTTGTTCCGGATGGTTCCATTCTAATTGGCCGCCGAGGGAATGACAAAACAGTTCGTCCCGTAATTTGGGCTGTTTCTTGCAGAGGGTTCCCTCGCTTTCGCACCTAGACCATGGGCCCCGCGGTCACGTACCATGGAGGGGCGCGCACACTCGCGGGCAGGCTGGAACACCATTTTTTTCGAGCATCTCGGGGACTGTTGACCGGGGCTGTGCGTGGGTTGTTTGGTCTGCCAGCCTCGTTTTCCAGCAAACCAGACACTGCTGCCCCACTGTGAAATCTCCTACTCCTCAACCCGATCCCGCCATGATCTCAAGGCTTGAGGAGATCGTTGGGTACCTCAATTTCTCGTCCGGAACGAGCGATCCCAAGTTTCTGCACAATCTCAACGAATTATTTCGCGAGATCAAAGGGCAGGACCCCGAGGGCGAAGTTTTAGACAAGTTCCTCGAATTGGTGGAACAAACCGTCGCGCGCCTCCGCAAAGCGGGGGGGCCGTTCGCCGACACGACTCAGGCCGACGCGGTCATGGGGTTGCTTCGGGAAAAGTTGCTCCCCGGCTACCGAGAGTTCCACCGCGACCTGTTGTTCCATCAATCGCCCAACGAGTTGTGGCAGCCATTTTTTGTGGGACGCGCTTGCGAAGCGCTGCTCTCGCAAGGCTCGCCGTGGGAGGAAGCCGAGCGGATTGTCGGCGAAGCACTCGAACAGCTCAACGACTACGTCGGCTACCGTCCCGTGGCGACGCTCGAATCGGGCGGCTTATCCGAGCCCTATCCCCATGAATTCGTCCGCCCGGTCCCGCTGTACATTCGCGGGGCGGGGGTGGCGATGGGGCGCTACGAACGGATCATCACGCTCGCCTTGAATATCCTGGCCAACACCGACGAAGATTTGCTCGCCAAGGCGTGGTTCGATTTGGATCGCTTGGAGGAAATCGCCCTCGACCCCCGAGCGTACGATTTCGACCACCCGGTGAATCGACGGCCCAATTACCACTTCGGCCAATGGGATCCCCACCACATCACGGGCGCGGGCTACTACAGCCGCTTCGTGTTGCAGCAGGTGACGCTCGACGCGCTGTTGTCGCGTTGCGAATGCCACGTCTATCCCGAAGACAGCAATGAAGACGAATGCTGGATTGAGGCGGCATCGGTTTTGGCCGGCACGATGTTGATGGCCGCCGGCGTGTCGGGAACGGGCCCGGAGTACCACGACTCCGGCGTG
>JBGTEU010000791.1:0-3399 GCA_041747595.1 Bythopirellula sp. | reverse complement strand
ATCGGCCAAGCGTTTTAGCGCGTAGTACGTGCCGGGAATATCGACCTGTCCGGTGCCTTCGCCACGAATCGCAAGGTAATGAAAATAGTCCATCCACGGCTGGTAGCCACCGATGTGGCCGCTGAGCGTGCCATCGTCGTGCATCTTCAGGCGCACCTGCGTATTCGAGAAGCGCAGGATGGCGTAAAACTGCGACTCGCCTTGCATCGCAAACTCACCGGGCTCGATGGTAAGAATACCATCCTCGATGCGCCCCTTGAATTCACTATGCGAACGTGGGTCCGGATCAATCGTATACGACGAGCTTGGCAGGACACCTGCATGGGCATCCCGCATCACAATGTTCAGCGATCGGTTGAATGTCACCGTAACATCGCCGTCCTGACTCAGATCGTCGCCCGAGATGGAAAGCAGCCAGGCGGGCATCGCATCAATCGCAGTATCCCAGGCAATTGCCTCGTTATACGGAATTACTGGACGTTTTACGTCATACACGCCGAAACACCCTAGCGTCCGCCACATCTGATTGTCGATTCCTTTTTCGCCGGTCTCCGGATGCTCGAATGAGCCCTCACCGACCTTCCCGTCGAGATTAAACCCATAAGCATAACGGCCCGTTACCGTTTCTATTTCTGGGTCTGTTACTGAATTGGGGAACGTATGGATATCGACGGCCCGGCCGTTCATTACGCCGCGTCTTCGGATATCCACTTTCTCGCCGGTCTCGTCCTTGAAGTCATTGGCAATAATGGTTGTGGCCTGATCCTCAGTGTAGCCCTGGCGTACAAGGATCCGCTTCTGGATATCGAACAGATCGCCGTTGCCACCTCGCGGGCAATTTTCCTCGTGCGCGTAAGTCGCCGTGTGAATCAGCGAGATTGCGTAGCCCCGGGTCTCGCCCGATGCACGGGTTGTCAGGCTAAAAAATAACGACGCAATGAGTACGCAGTGGGTCATTGTCGGAATTGATGGCTGTGCGTGCTTCACGGCTGCGATGTATCCCTGAGTTGATGAACCGCCAGCAGTCATATTGACTGAGAAATTACTATAGGCATTGCTCTACATGCAATCAAATGATATTTTTCGCAATAATTGATCAATAAGTTTCATCCATGAATTTTCAGCAGCTTGAATCCTTCCTGTGGGTCGCCCGACTAGGTAGCGTGACCGAAGCCTGCAAGAGACTGGATGCGACGCAATCGACTATATCTATGAGAATCAAGGCATTAGAGTCGGATCTACGAATCACGCTTTTTAACCGCGCGCACAAGCGATTGACTTTAACAGCGAAGGGCCGGGACCTTGTCCGCTATGCGGAGAAGATAGTCGCGACGGTAAAACAGGTAGAAATGTACGTTGCGGATCCGGCCGCTCAGTCCGGGACGATTCGTGTTGGGGTTGCTGAGCTGATTGCCCTTACCTGGGGTGCGGCGCTTTTTCGCAAGATCAGAATCCTGTACCCCAAAGTGGGTATCGACCTGGATATCGGCCCCCCACGTCCGCTAACTGATGCTCTCGCTAACGGTGCGTTGGACGTAGTACTGGCACCAGTGCTCGGTGAACCCAATGGTCCGTTTCCGAGTATTTCGCTCGGTCGCGTAGAGTTTTCCTGGGTAGCCAGTCCCTCGCTTCAGCTGGGTGCTTCGCCACTGACTCCAGCGGATCTTGAACCACTGGAAATTATTGGGGTCGCCGGCAATCAGTCTGTCATTCACACGTCAGTGCGGCAGTGGTTTGCCGAGCACGGCGCAACAATGCAGCATCACAGCGTCTGCAACAGCCTCGCCGCCAGCGCCGCTATGGTCATGGAGGGGGTTGGCATCAGCCTCCTGCCCTATGTTTACTGCGCACCTTACCTTGAAGCGGGCGACTTGAAAGTTCTACCAACAAATAGACAATTTGTCCTTGAGTTTTATGCTTGTTACAGTGCATTGAACGATCAGACTTTGCCCCGTCAGGTTGCAGAACTCGCTCAGGAAATGTCCACGTTTTCTTCAACAATCCACCAAAGTATCAACCAATAATATTAAGAAGTGTTCGCTAACGCATTCACCTGCACCTCACTCCTACCTACTCCTCGTGGCAGATCAGCCATGCCGAGTTGTCGTTCGAAAAGAGTGAGCGTGACGTCATCGCTCGTCGTGTCTTCACTTCCGTCGCCTACTTGAAGAGAACGTTCTTGCGCTAGATCTACTCGTACACCAAAGAGCGCCCGCACCGAAAAGTGAAGCATGCCGATCCCTTTCGCTAAATCAGCACACATCCTGTTGGTACAGGCCACCAGGCTTAACGTATGAAGAAACGTCGAACGAATAGTTACTATGTCGCACTAATCGTAGTGGCGCTAATCGGCGGTGCGACTTCTCTTGCATGGCTCCAGTCGCACTCGCCCGTTCCTTCAGAAAGAGCCGGTGTGACCAACAGTGCAGACGCAATTGAACAGGGTAAATATCTAGCAAGCGCCGGAAACTGTATTAGCTGTCATACCCGAAAAGACGGCGCGCCATTCGCCGGCGGCGTATCGTTTGAGACTCCCTTTGGGACGATTTTCTCGACGAATATCACACCTGATTTTGAAACTGGTATTGGCAGCTGGACGAGGAACGACCTTCGTCGTGCCATGCACGAGGGCGTAGCGGCCGACGGCTCGCGGCTGTATCCCGCGTTCCCGTACCCGTCGTACACGAAAGTCAGCGACGCTGATGTGGATGCTATTTTTGCCTATCTACAGTCCATCGATCCCGTTGACTACACGCCACCTGCCAACAGCATCCTGCTGAGGCAACGCTGGGCTCTGCGACTCTGGAATGCATTGTGGTTTGAAAGTGGGCGATTCGTACCAGACGACTCGCAATCTTCAGAGTGGAATCGCGGCGCCTATTTGGTCGAAGGACTGGGCCATTGCGGCACCTGTCATACCCCTCGCAGCCGGGGAATGGCCGAAATTACGGACCGTGCACTTCAAGGTGGGATGATCCTGCATGAAGTTGCTGAAGGTAAGATTCGCTACTGGACTGCTGTTGATATCACCTCATCCAAGCAAGGATTGGCATCCTGGTCGCAAGAGGAGCTCGCACAATATCTTCACAAGGGCGTCAGCAGGCGCGCCGGAACGTTCGGGCCCATGAATGACGTGATAGTAAACAGTTTGATGCAGCTGACATCGGATGACATTGACGCGATGTCTGTCTATCTCAAGAGTCTGCCCGGACGGGAGTATAGCGGTCCGGACATACCGGAAGACCTCGTCGCAGCCGGTGAATCAGTCTACGAGGATCGTTGCGAGGAGTGTCACGCAGCCTCCGGGCGCGGCGGCATCTTTAGCGCCCCACCATTGGCCGGCAGCGCTGTTGCGCAGGCAGACAACCCCGCCTCGTTAATTAACATTATTCTCTACGG
>JBGTEU010000790.1:0-2595 GCA_041747595.1 Bythopirellula sp. | reverse complement strand
CGGGAACCACTTTTCTCGAAGGTTACCCCGACCGGTTGATGGTGGGTCTCACCATCGGGCCGGTCTATCGTTTTCGGGTGACGGAAATCCCCGGCCGCCCAGGCCTGGAAGTCTTTCCCTCAGTCGAACTCATCGATCGCTTGTATCCGCCGCCGGGACTGGCGCAGCGATTCCCGGTGCCGATTGAGCTAACACAGGAAGAGCTCTTGTTGGCCGCCGAAGGCCGGTTCATTACGCGCGTGATTTATCTTGAAGATCCCGACCTGGCCCCGGCGATTGCTCGTGGTGCCGAGGAGCAACCGTGGATCGAAGCCCGGCCGGGAGACGATCCGTTGGTGATGGCCGATTCTCTGGGTCGCCCCATGGCGATTCTCCGTATGGGAGGCCGTATTCCCGAGGGTGACGAACCGTCGTTTACTTATGGCGCGCCGCAGGCGTTCGTGTTCGATCAACCACCGATCACGGGCCAGAAGATGCGCGTGGATCCATCGGTCGAGCACGCTTTTCCCGTCGAACAACTTCCGAGCCAATAGCGACACCGAGGCACACAGCCGTGCAACCAACTGCTGACGATTGGCAAAACGATTTTTCGCGTCCGCCGGCGTGGTTTCGCTATGGCGTGGTGGCGATTGGCACGTTGATTCTTTGCTCGTGCCAAACCGTTAAACCGACGCAACCGCAGCAGATGCCCAGCATTCCACCAGGCATGCAACTTGGTCCGCAGGGTCATGGTCCCCAGGCCAATCAGTTGCCCTATCCACCGGCGGAATTTCCACAAGCAGCTCCACCCCGACGGCAAGTGATACCTGTCGTCTACCAACAAGATCAATATGCCCCACCCACGTCGCAGCAGCAAGCACAATACGCCGCCGGCGTGATGCCGGTGGGTTGCCAACTACCTGGTTGTGCCGCGTGCGGTTGCGAAAACAGTGCGATGGTGGGTCCACGTGACGAATATCTGTGCGACGGGGGTGATAAGGGTTTACCCGCCGGCGTGAAAAACGACTGGAGCGTGACCGGCTTGGACCAAGAAGACACAGTGGCCCATTACGACACGATCGATGGCCGCACGATCATCACACCGAGTAACCAGGTGTGCATTTATGCCCCGCGATTTGGCGTCGTCCGCCGCGTGGTCGATCTGCAGGAATACGCCCGCTACGATGCGGCCAACGGCTATGGGCAGATCACGGCGCTGGCCAAGATCGACGAAAACGAAAAAGTGGCGACCTCGTTGGCGAAGCTGGAACCCAACATCAATCGCGGGCGCGATCCCGCGAGTCTGCTGCGTGAACGCCAACAGCCGGGCGAATTGGATCGTGAAATGCGATTGGCGGCGAGCATCGGTACGCTGGCACCCTACGCGGATTTGCAAATCGTAAAGCTGGGCATCTTAGTGGGTGATGAAAAGGTGAAAATCGCGCGGGCGAGTCTCGCCGCGATTACGTGGAGCGGCGACCAGTCGCCGCAAATCACTATCGACAGCCGCAATGCCATCGCGGCGGTCAGCGATCGCACACCCGGCACGGTTTATCACTTGGAAGAGACGAATAAGCCCTGCTTGCGGATCGTAAAACTTGCTTCCTGCGGCGCCGCCAAGCCGGGCGAGATTGTCGAATTCACCCTGCGAGTCGACAACATCGGCAACCGCGAAGTGGGCAACGTCACGGTGGTCGACAATCTCACGACCCGTCTCGAATACGTCGAGGGCAGCGCCAAGGCGAGCGTCGCGGCCGACTTCTCGACAGAGCCGAACGACGGTGGTTCTGAAATTCTTCGTTGGGAAATAACCGAGCCGCTCGGCGCGGGTGAAGGCTGCATTTTGCAGTTCAAGGTGCGGGTGCGGTAGTCGGGAATAGGATTGAAGTGGCCTAAATTTCGACTAAAGCTACCCCTAAACGACCTGCGGCGTCCTTGAGATTTTGATCCAAGGTTAGCAGCGCAGCAGAGGTTGTTAGCGCGAGATCAAGATATGCGGCATCATACGTGGTCAACTGATGTGGGCGGGCAAATGTAGCCAATTGTTTGAGTGGATGCTTTGCCTGCGAATCTACGATTTCGACCCCGATGCCATCGAGTACTCCGAGGATGCGATTGCCTTGCTCGTGCGTAATCAAACGCTGCCGTTCGTTTCGCAGAATAACGTTCACTACTTCCAATCGCCAGATGGGGGGGCCAGTAGTCTTTCGGAAACAAGCTTCTCAGCAAAAGCGGTCAGCAAAATCCTTCTCTTCAAAAGCCCAAGCGAGCGCCGTGCTGGCATCAACGACAATCATGACAAATCCGTCCGTGCTTCATGGACCGACCGTACGATTTGTTCCGTGCTAAGCTTAGGCAACACCTGGCGTAACTGGCGGAGTTCCTGAAACGCCCACTCACGAGTCGTGGATGATGCCTGGCCATTCTGATTACGAATTAAATTTGCCACGTAATCGTCCACGCTTGCAAAGCCTGCGGCCGCAGCTTGACTTTTGGCAAGTGTTTCAACATCAGGAGGTATAGATTTGCATGACAATTGTTCCTACCTATTAATGTAGCCTGGCAGGAGACAATTGAGTCAAAGCATTCGCCACGCATTTCTCTACCCAACCCAAC
>JBGTEU010000789.1:0-4595 GCA_041747595.1 Bythopirellula sp. | reverse complement strand
CATGCCACTGACGACGTTATTGCCACCCCTTGCAGTGGTGAGCTTGTGGTACGCCGTGCCACTTGTTGTGAGCGTCAGTCTCGTTTGCGCGGCAACGCGGCACGAGGAGATGGCGCCGATTCTCAATCACGCCGTACGATTTGGCGTGTGGATTGTCGTATTCATGGTGGCGGTGATGGCCCTCTTGTGGCTGATGGGCGTGATGGCCTAAGAAAAGCCGTCAGCGACCCGCCGTCAGTTTTCCGCCGATCCGTATTCTCCCCTCCGAAACCGCAATCGCCCCAGTCGCTTGTCGCTGCCGGTGCGAAAACGTATGCTAAGTTGTCGGTTTGCGTCCGTAGCTCAATTGGATAGAGCACTGGTCTTCGGAACCAGGGGTTGGGGGTTCAAGTCCCTCCGGGCGTACTGATCTGGTAAGGACTTACGTCGACGGCCTTCTGGCGAAGTCCCAAACTGTACCTAGGTACAACTTCTGCTGCCTTTTTCGAACGCGTGTTCACTGGCTCGACTTTTTCCTGGCCGGCTCGTGCCTTGGAATCCATAGGCCTCAAAAATGGAGGCTCGCAATCGCATGGCTGACTTCGACGATGACGGGAGACCGCCACCAAGCCCGGTTACCCTCGGCTGCTGAAGACTCATTTTTTGAAACCCACCCAAGCCACCATACCTGCAGATAAGCCAGTTGATGTTATTCGTTCACAGGGTTGCTGATCAAGTAGAACTCTTCATTCTTTATGTTGATCCTGGCAGGCCCTATTCGCAGCCCCATCTCTCACCGCTATATTATCGAGAAGGGAGGACTTCAAAGTATTTTTTCAATTGGCAGTTCCCTTCTCACGCATTTTTAGGTGATCCTTGAACTTGGCAGACGAGACCTATCCTGGCATTAAACATAGAACCGCAATTGTCACCGGGGGCGCCAACGGAATAGGTGAAGCGTGCGTTCGATTGCTTGCCAAGCACGGTGCCAACGTTGCTATTCTGGACATCGATACGGGTGCAGGAGATTGCTTGGCATCTGCAGTCGGGCCTAGTTGCATCTCTTTTGGTCTCGATGTGAGCAACTCGGAGGACGTTCGATGCGTTATCCAGAAGGTGGCCGCGGAACTTGGACCACCGACCTTGCTGGTGAATAACGCTGGAATCGGCCACTATGGAACAGTAACGGAAACGACTGATGAAGATTGGGAGCGGGTGTTGAACGTCAATCTTAAGTCCTACTTCCTTTGTGCTCGAGAAACAATTCCATTTATGCAAGCTGCTGGAAACGGTGCAATCGTGAACGTTGCCAGCGTTCAAAGTTTCATGAGTCAGCAACGGGTCGCCGCCTATTGCGCGAGCAAGGCAGGGATCCTCGGGCTGTCTCGAGCGATGGCGGTTGACCATGCCCCTGAGATTCGCTCGAACGCAGTTTGTCCCGGGACGGTTGATACACCCATGTTGGCAGCCGCCATCGAAGGGCTCAATCAAGAGGCCCTCCTGCAGGAATGCCGCAATATGCATCTGTTGAAGCGGATCGGCCAACCGCAGGAAATCGCTCAACTCGTGGTGTTTCTGTTAAGCGATTTGGCCTCTTTTATTACCGGTCAAGCGATTAGGATCGATGGAGGGATAGGTCTTGAAATTGGTGGAAGTGTTCGCGACCCATGAGGTGTTTGAATGGCGGTTCGAGAAGAGATTTTGACTGATGTGGAATCAGAACTCCGGTTAAAAGATTTTCGTGTTTCGGAGGAGGATGACCTGAAACTCGAAGGCTCTGCCGATTGGGCGATCACGAAACGAACTCTCCAGGGTGGACCGTCTGCCAACATCGACGTCGTTACCATGGATAACGGAATTCTTTCCGTTGAGATTTTTCCTACCCGTGGCATGGGTTTGTGGAAAGGGACTTTCCGTGGCAAGAATCTTGGCTGGCAGTCACCAGTACGATTTCCGGTTCATCCAAGCTTAGTTAATTTGGCCGACCAACGAGGTACGGGTTGGCTCACAGGATTTAATGAATGGATGTGCCGGTGCGGATTAGAATCGATCGGGCCGGCAAGTTCATTATTCTCCGAAGATGGAGTTAGCACTGAACGGCCCTCGACTTTGCATGGGCGGATCGCCAATCTGCCGGCGTACTTTGTCTCCACCAAAGTCGACACGGCGGATAAAGGAAGACTGACGGTCCGCGGAATTGTGGAGGAAGCAGCATTATTTGGGGGATGCTTGCGGCTCGACAACTCCCTCCATACTACTGCGGGTTCCAATAGTCTCGAAATCAGTGACAAGATCACAAACTGCAGCGACATGCCGGCCGAAGTGCAACTCTTGTATCACATTAATTTTGGTCCGCCGCTCCTCGGGGATGGATCTAGAATCTTCGCCGCAATTGAGCAGTTGGCCCCGTATGATGAACTTTCCGGTAAAAGTAGTAGGGAATGGGACATTTGCGGCAGACCCACCCCGGGCTTTGTCCAGCAATGCTATTTGGTGAAGCCACTCGTTGATTCCCAAGGACTCGCCACGATTCTATTTTGTAACCCTGCGGGTGATTTTGCAGTCCAAATCGCTTTCGACTCCAAGCAGCTCCCTTGTTGGACCCTATGGAAGAACTTCGCGGGAGAACGCGACGGCTATGTGATCGGGATCGAGCCAGGAACAAGTTACCCCAACCCCAAGCCGTTGGAACGCCAGCTCGGTCGTGTTCCCCAGCTCGGACCAGGTGAGAGTTTGCAGACTTCCGTTCAGCTTTCGTTCTTCGACGATACGAAATCCATTGCCGCAATTGTCGCTTCGATTGCTCAGCAGCAAGCGGGGCACGACCCGCGAATTCACCAAACGCTTCAGCCGGTTTTTTCATTTTCTTAAAGCTGAACAACTCAAACACAATCGGACGGGCAGATATGCGAATTGCTGGTGTGGCGAAAGCTTTCAATGAGACCAATCTGAAACTCCTCAAGCAGATTGGGGTGGACGATTTCGTTTACTACAACATGAAAGGAATGCCCGGCAGCTTTGAAGAGCTCGAAGCAATCAACCGGATCGTGTCGAACCATGGGCTCCGACTTTCGGTGATCGAAGGTGGCCCCCCGATCGACCTGGTGGTCATGGGTAAGGATGGCCGCGATCATCAAATTGCAGAGTACGTTCAATCGATCAAGAACATGGGGCGATTGGGCATTCGTGTGCTTTGTTACAATTTCATGCCGCAAGTCACCAGCGCAGCGATGGTCGCGCGCACTTCGATGACTTTCGCAGAACGCGGTGGGGCACTCACGAGTCAGTTTCGCAGCCTCGATTTCAAACCTGAATGCATTCCGCATGGTGAGCAGCCCATAACTGACGAGCAGATGTGGGTGAATCTGGAGTACTTTCTCAAGCGAGTGGTCCCAGTTGCGGAACAAGAAGAAGTATTGCTGGCGATGCACCCCGATGATCCACCGTTATCGCCGCTGTGCGGTTTGTCTCGAATCATGCGAAGCGTTGCGGACTTTGACCGGCTGCTTCAATTGGTGAACTCGCCCGTGAACGGCATCACGCTTTGCCAAGGTTGTTTTGCCGAGATGGGTTGTGACTTGCCCGATGTGGTGCGGCACTTTAAGGATCGAACCCATTTTGTTCATTTTAGAGACATCCAAGGGACCCCGGAAGACTTTTACGAATCGTTTCCCGACAATGGCTCAAACGATATGTTGGAAGTCCTACGCACCTATCGCGAGATCGACTATCGTGGGTTCATTCGAGTCGACCACGTGCCGCTCCTCGCCACGGAAACGGGTCTTTACGATGGCTATGGCATGTACGGGCATACGTTTGCGATTGGATATCTCAAGGGCCTCATGGAATCGGTCTTCGGTCATCCGGTTCGAAATTCTCTTAGTGCTAACTTGCGAGAGGCTTGATCATGGCACGACTTGAAGGCAAAAAAGCATTTGTCACGGCTGCGGGGCAGGGGATCGGCCGCGCGTCGGCCTTGGCATTCTGCCGCGAAGGCGCGACCGTGATCGCCACTGACGTCAATCGCGACTTACTCGAGCAATTGAAAAAAGATCAACCGCTGTTGGACTGCCAGTTTCTTGATGTGCGAGATCATGACGCGATCAAAACGCTTGCTCACGCTGTTGGAACCGTAGATGTTCTGATGAATTGTGCAGGCTACGTACATCATGGAACCATCCTCGAGTGTGACGAGGAAGACTGGAACAAGGCGTTCGATATCAATGTGACTGCGATGTTTCTAACGATTAAAAGTTTTCTGCCGGCCATGTTGTCGGCGGGGCGCGGGAGCATCATCAATGTTTCGAGCGTTGCTTCGAGCCTCAAGGGTTTTCCAAACCGATTTGCCTACGGTGCGAGCAAAGCGGCGGTCATCGGACTGACCAAATCGATTGCCGCGGACTTCACCAAGCAAGGCATCCGCTGCAACGCGATTTGTCCTGGCACGGTTCACAGCCCTTCGCTCGTCGAACGCATTGCGGCTCAAGGCGATTTCGAAACCACCTTTGCGTCGTTTGTCTCTCGGCAGCCGATGGGACGATTGGGAACGCCGGAGGAAATCGCGGAACTGGCCGTTTATCTTGCCGCGGATGAGTCGACGTTTACCACGGGGGCAG
>JBGTEU010000788.1:0-5401 GCA_041747595.1 Bythopirellula sp. | reverse complement strand
CCAATGGGGCTTTATCGCCGTGAGACCTGCCGAAATTTTCCTGTTCCCGGTTATTCTGCTGTTGTCGCTATTGGGCTGTATTATGGGTACGTTGCTCACGCCTCCCGACGACGTTGAGACGCTCAAGAACTTTTATCGCCGCGTTCGGCCGTGGGGTTTTTGGAAGCCGATCCACAAGCTTGTGGCCGCCGAGCATCCCGACCTCATGGCCAATCGCGACTTGCCACGCGATATGTTTAACGTCGCTGTCGGCATTGTTTGGCAAGTCGGCCTCACCGCAACCGGAATCTACATTGTGATTCGTGACTATGACTCGCTTACGTGGGCGGGGGGCATCGTGCTGGCGACGTCTTGGATACTCAAACGAAATTGGTACGACAAACTCGTCGACTATCCGACCGATCTCATTTCGGAACAAAACATCTGACTTCTTCGTCTCAAAGGACAAGGCAATCATGACACACTGGCTCTTGCTGCCGTTCGCTCTCTTGATGGCTCTGATCAGCACGCAGGAAAGGTTAAGCGCCGAGGAAATCGAGCACTTCATCACTCGCGACGGCGACAAGTTGATGGACGGCGACAAAGAGTTTCGCTTCGTGTCGTTCAACATCCCCAACCTGCATCTCGTGGAAGACGATTTTGCCCCCGACAAGAAAACCGCTTGGGGCTGGCCGACGGAATTCGAAATCGCCGACGCCCTTGCTTCCGTCGATCAAATGGGGGGCACGGTCGTGCGGACCTATGTGCTGAGCGTGAAACGCGAAGGCTCGGACATGGGGGACGAAGTCTATGTAAAAGCGCCCGGCGAGTTCAACGAACGAGCCTTCGAAGTGCTTGATCTCGTGCTCAAAACGGCGCGTGAAAAAGGGGTGCGTGTGTTCGTGCCGCTGGTGGATCAATGGTGGTGGATGGGGGGCCGAGCGGAGTACGCCGCTTTCCGCGGGAAACAACCCGATGATTTTTGGACCGACGAGCAGGTGATCGCCGATTTCGAGGAAACGATTCGTTACGTGCTCAATCGGAAGAATTCGCTCACGGGTGTCGCGTACAAAGACGACCCCACGATCTTCGCCTGGGAGACCGGTAACGAAATCAAGCCGCCGCACGAGTGGACCAAGCGGATTGCGGCGTTTATCAAGAGCATCGACGCGAAGCATCTTGTGATCGACGGCAACTCGTTGCAAGGGGTCTCGCAAGAGCAACTCGATGATCCGAACATCGACGTCATCACGACGCACCACTATCCGCACCCCGGCGGTAATTTCATCGATCCGATTCGCGCAGCGTGGGAAAAATGCCGCGGCAAAAAGCCGTACTTTGTCGGTGAGTTCGGCTTCATACCGGCCGCGGAAGTGAAAGAGGTTCTCGATCTGGTGGTGGATGAAGGGATGAGCGGGGCTCTCGTGTGGAGCCTGCGTTATCATCACCGCGACGGCGGATTTTATTGGCACAGCGAACCGCTGGGGGCCGGTTTATTCAAGGCCTATCATTGGCCCGGCTTTGCGAGCGGCGATGCGTATGAAGAAACAGAGGTGCTGGAAATCATGCGCAATGCGGCCTTTAAGATTCGGGGCCTCGACGTGCCATCCGTTCCGGAACCCGAATCTCCGAAGCTCTTGCCGA
This sequence comes from Bythopirellula sp., assembly GCA_041747595.1. Taxonomy (GTDB): domain Bacteria; phylum Planctomycetota; class Planctomycetia; order Pirellulales; family Lacipirellulaceae; genus Bythopirellula. The sequence continues at coordinate 3,778 of JBGTEU010000788.1, read as the reverse complement.
TTGATGATCCGAGCGCGATTTCTTGGCAAGGCAGCGCGGGTGCCGCAGGGTACAACGTACTTCGCTCCAGCAATTCAGACGGTCCGTGGGAAACGGTGGGGCAGGGGATTAGCGACGCGGCATTCCCCTACGCGCCGTTGTTCAGCGACGATTCCGCCGAACCCGGGAAAAGTTATTTCTACGCCGTTGTCGCCCGCAATGCGGCGGGGACTTCCTCGCCCTCGAACACGGTAGGCCCGGTGAAAGCCGTCCAGCGTACGTTGGTCGACAATTGCTTGGACCTTTCGCGCATCGCCCAGTCGGAAGGCGACGTGCAATTTGCCACCGGCGAAGACCGCAAGACTCGGGAAGATTCGCACCGTCTGAAAATCGCACCGGGGGCCGCGGTCACTTATCATGTCGACGAACCGATCGCCGCTTGGACCGCGCAAGTTTACTTTTTATATGAAGATTCCATGATCGAAGTCGCTGCGTCGGTGGACGGAGAGCATTTTCAGCCGTGCGAAGTTGTTGTGGAAGAGCGGTCATCGTTAAAGAACGATTACAACTATCTTCGCTATGTGGTACTCGAGGGTGACCAACTGCCGACGGGTGCAAAATATCTGCGCTTTCAGTTTCCGTCGACGAGCAAAGAAAACGCCGCCGCGCAACTCGGCCGCGTCGTGATCCATTACGGCAAAATTGCGGAGTAATCTCTGGTTGCACGCGGCTGCTTCCCTTGGCTAGCAGGATAATGGCCGTGGACGGAAGTCAACGGTTCTCTGGGCATGGGAATTTCTCGCTCCCGCTCTGCGAGTTGGGCTGCTAGAATCTTTTCTCCGCCAACCGCCCAGCCAATACGGAACTAGACTTGTCCATGGACACATTGATTGACTTGTTCTTGCACCTCGACGAGCACCTCGCGGAATTCGTGGGCCTTTACGGGCCGTGGATTTACGCGCTATTGTTTGTCATCATCTTCTGTGAAACGGGGCTGGTGATCACGCCCATCCTGCCGGGTGACTCGCTGCTTTTCGCCACGGGGGCCCTTTCGGCCACCGGCATTTTGAACCTCTGGGTCGTGCTGCTCTTATTGGTGGTCGCCGCGATTCTCGGCGACGCCGTCAACTATTCCATTGGTCACTATGTGGGTCCCAAAATTTTCAGTGCCGAGGATCGCACCGGCTTCTGGCATCGCATGCTCAATCGCCAGCATCTCTTTAAAGCCCACGTTTTCTTCGAGCGCCATGGAGGGAAGGCCATCGTGCTGGCCCGCTTCGTTCCCATTGTCCGCACGTTCGTCCCCTTTGTCGCCGGTGCGGGCAGCATGACGTATTCGCAATTCGCGTTCTACAACGTGACGGGGGCCCTGCTGTGGGTGGGGCTATGCACCGGCGCGGGCTACGCATTCGGGAACATCCCCTGGGTTAAAGACAATTTCAGTTTAGTGGTCCTCGGCATCGTGGTTGTTTCCGTGCTGCCCATTGCGTGGGGCATCTGGCAAGAGCGGGGCATGAAGGCCAAACTCGATCCTGTGGAATAAGCCTCGCACTGCGGAGCGAAATCATGTTCGCCCACGATCGGCTTGCTTCTGCCAAGCAAATCACCCACGCGCCGCACGGACACATTCTCACCAACACGGCCGTCTGGTCGCCCGACGGCGAATGGCTTGTTTACGACGTGCGGAGCGACGCAGCGGGTTCGATGTTTGACGGCCCTCGGATTGAACGCGTGCATGCCGAATCAGGCCGCGTGGAAGTTCTCTACGAAAGTATAAACGGCGCGAGTTGCGGCGTGGCGACTTATCATCCCACGCGGGATGAAGTCGTGTTCATCCTTGGCCCCGAGCATCCCACAGAGGATTGGCAATACTCGGCTTGCCATCGGCAGGGCGTGATCGTCGCAACGAATGAGCCGCAAGAAATTCGTAATCTCGATGCTCGCGATCTGATGCCGCCGTTCACTCCCGGCGCGCTACGGGGTGGTAGCCACGTGCATGTGTTCAGTGGCGACGGCAAATATGCAAGCTTCACTTACGAAGATCACATTCTCGCGGAATTGGAATTCAAATCCCCCTCCCCGGTACTCCGGGGAGGGGCTAGGGGAGGGGCCTTTGATCGCAACCAACGCAATGTCGGCGTATCGCTCATCGGCAAGCCGGTGTCTGTTTCTCGCACCCATCCTCGCAATCACGCTGGCGAAGCGTTTTCGGTCGTTGTTTCCAAAACGGTCAATTCTCCCCAGCCGGGGTCCGACGAAATCAACCGCGCCTATGAAGATGCCTGGGTCGGCACCAACGGCTACGTGCGAAGTGATGGATCGCGACAAACGCTTGCTCTCGCATTTCTGGGCGACGTTGTGACCGAAGCGGGCCAGACGATCACCGAGCTTTTTGTCGTCGATCTTCCCGACGATGTCACGATTGCCAGTAGCGATCCGCTCGAGGGAACCACCACGCGGCGACCCGCGCCACCGGCGGGCACCGTACAGCGACGTTTGACTCACTCGGCCAATCGCAAATACCCCGGCATTCAAGGCCCGCGGCATTGGCCCCGCAGTTCCGCCGATGGCAGTCGACTCGCATTTCTCATGCGCGACGATGAGGGCCGAGTCCAACTGTGGACGATTTCACCACGGGGGGGTTCACAAAGTCAGATCACACGTAATTCATTCGACATCGCGTCCGCATTCAGTTGGCACCCCAATGGCGCGCACGTGGCTGCCATTGCCGACGGCAGCGTCTGGGTCTTTGATACCACGGCTGGTGAAGGTCGACGGCTCAACACTCGTGTTGACGAGACCTCAGCACCGCGTGGCGAGGCTTGCGTCTTTTCCCCCGACGGTTCGCGGATCGCTTACGTGCAATCGGTGCCCAGTGACGGCGTAACTCACAATCAGATTTTTATCGTGGAGAGCGATTTGTAAGTTGCATCAATATTCGCTCTGCAAACTGCCGTCGGCACGGTGACCCAATTGGCGTAGCACGTCGGCCTCGGCGTCTTCCCTGACAAAGTGGCAAGAACCGTCGGCCGTGGCAATGTTGATGCCCGCCGGGTGTGCGCTACCAAAGCCGCCGACTTCAAGCGGGCCCGGCTTGGGAGCTTCCACTTCATTGCGGCGTGGCGGCCGTTGATTGACGCGGCTCGTATTCCGCAAGGTGGCCCGCGTGCCGCTCACCCAGCCAAGCTCATCGTTGTCGGGCCACATTTCGCCGATGAGGATTGTTTGAGAGCTGCCGTCCTTGATGTCGATGAATCGCACTCTACTGTTGAGAAACAGCAGCCCATGATTGTCGGTGTCGATAGGTGCTTCGACCTCGTGATGGCAGCCCGCGTACGTGCTGAGTGCTGCCAGCTTGTCTTCAGAAGTATCTAAGCCGGGAAATGACGGGCACATAAACAACGAAACTGGTACCGCGCGAACCGCGCTGTTTGTCGGCGCGTACGCGCCGGCTTCTTGATCGAAGGCATCATAGACGTTGCGCATTTCGACGTAGGGCAGGATCTGCACGATCCAGCTCACGTGCTGTCCGTCGGCTTCGCTACGGATGGGACCATCGGGATTGATGACCCCGGCCGGCAAATGCTCGACGGCGAACTCGTAGTTATGCACGGCGAGCGCCAATTGCGACAAATTGTTGAGGCACGACGATCGCCGCGCCGCTTCGCGTGCCGCCTGAACGGCCGGCAACAGCAGCGCGACCAACACGCCGATGATGGCGATCACCACCAAAAGTTCGACAAGGGTAAACCCGCGGCAATTATGTGAGCGAAATGTTTTCATGATTTACTCCTCGCTG
>JBGTEU010000787.1:0-4679 GCA_041747595.1 Bythopirellula sp. | reverse complement strand
AAAAAAAGACCGCCCCCGGGAAAGGAGAGCGGTCCGTTTCGACCTAACACAGGAAACCTTGTCATGACTGACAAGGCTTCCTGTAAGCGAAGTACTCCAGTTACTTCTTCTTTGCGGTCTTCTTCTTGGCCGTCTTCTTTTTGGCCGTCTTCTTCTTAGCAGTCTTCTTGGCTGCCTTCTTAGGGGCTGCTTTTTTCTTGGCAGCTTTCTTTTTCTTAGCCATTACTGAATCCTCCATAACACAAAAGGTCAATGGTAACTTGTTCTATTCAATTCGATTGAACACAGAACAGCGGTCACCCCGAAAGAAAACATGTCACCCTTCCAGGGCGTCACGACAGATCATTTGTTTTTGGACTTCGTTGTCACTCACCCTAATTAAGAACGAACTCCGTTAAGCGATCCTTAACTCAATCACATGAAGAATGAAATGAATCGATCCGGATTGATGGGTATAAAAAGTTGCTAGCTTCATGCTTCATTGGTGGTATTTGTACGAATTCATCAAATTTGTGCAACACATTTTTTATAAAAAATTCACTCTTCAGGAGAAAAATTTTCCTCGCGGCCCTCCCTTTTGTGAAAGTTTTTGGTTCGCGCAAGGCACGAACACGCTTCAAGATCGCGCGTTCAATAGAGGGCGACGCTCGAACCATCGTCGAGCATCAATCGCCTTGGTGAAAACTGTCCGGAAGGGGCCTTTCGACCAACGCTGGGAGTCGTCAAAGTCCGCAGCCGCCAATAACTGCTCAGCGATTGTCGGCAAGAGTTGTCAGTGCGTTCGCCGAGCGCCAACAGTGCGAACAACTCCCGCCAATATTCTTTCATGTATGCGCCACGCGGATGAATGGGGTCGAAACCATACCACGCCATTGGTGCGGTAAAAATAGGCATTTTTTGCGATTTCGCCAGCTCCCGAAGCCGTTCGTTCAATTCTTCGGCGCGCTCAAGCAACACAGGCCAACTCAGTCGACAACCGGGAAAAAGAATGGCTCGCAAAAGCTGAAACTTAGCGCGGCTCACGCCGCGCAATACGTCCATTGGCAACTCGGCAAGCACGATTTGCGCGCCTTGCCGAGCGAGTCTCGCAACGCACGTTTCAACCCATTCAAAAATCGTGTCGACGGGCTCTTCATATGCCAAATCGTTACCCACATCCGTCACAAAAGCGATTGTCGTGAGAGTTGTTTCGCGCTCTAAACTTTCCCAAATAGTAGAGGAAGAAATTCCTGAAAATTTTTTTCCAAAAAAACCGGACTCCTTGCCATAAGACCGTCCGAATCCCATCGCTGCATGAATTGAGCATGGAGTCGTTAATGTTTCGTAAACGGTCTCGACAGCCAATGGTAAGGAGCGCGACAAGTTACTCGCGCCTAAGAAAATGACTCGCGATGGTCGATCATTCGTCTCAAACTGAGACCATAGATATTGATTGTCAGTCGTGTTCACGGCGGTTATGCGCTAGATGTTGTGGTGTGTTCTTCATGATTTGCATCGTTGAACCCGTGTGATGACCATCGCTTCTTACCACAAATGCTGTCGATAGGCCTTGAGAGTTTGATAACTGGAGTACGCGAGATAGCCAAACATGAGCGTTGTGAAGATTGATTGCCACGCAACTAAACCGACTATCGCCATTCCGATGGCCGCGGCCATCGAAATCTGAAGCGAGAGGATGACCCCGCCTCGTGGGTTGCCGATCTGACATACCTCGCGCGAGATGCGTCCCCCATCGAGCGGATAGATGGGGAGCAGATTCACAAGCCCCCATAAGATGTTAATCCATAAGAGATTACGCAACATTTGGTCTGCGAAGGGATTCACCAATTGCTCCCAAAAAAGGATCGTCCCCAACAGTGAAATTCCGGAGGGCTCAACGATCTGCCCAGATGCAATGCGCACATCTCCCAAGATGAGTCCCACGCCATCGCCCATGACACGCAATAAGACGATCAATAGCAAAGCAAACGCGAACCCCGCTCCGGGGCCGGCCAGTGAAATGAGTATCTGTGAACGAGTACTGCGGTCACAGTCTTCGCAAATTGCCAATCCCCCCATTCCATACAACACAACACGTGGTCGACCACCAAAGTGGCGCTGTGTGAAGGCGTGCCCTAGTTCGTGGAGCACGATGGACACGACCACCGCGATGATCCACATGAATATCTCCCCGGGGGGCGTGGAACGTCCTTGCAGGCCCAACACCAGCGTCACCAACCAAAAGTAGGGATGGATGCGGATCGGAATACCCAGCACGCGGAAATGGAGATCGCCTTGGCTGGGTGGGGGTTCAACCAAGAACATGCGCTGTGCCGCTTATGGGGTGAGATGTATGTAATGTCGTCGATTATGAAATTGATCCGTTGCGATTTGTTGCGATCTTCACCCGCCGCAAGCGGCGAGGCTAAATATTAAGCCGCGCGAAACGCGGTGATCGGCTTGGCGAGTAAGTTTTCAATATACTCCGCCGCGCGGACCGATGCCCCCCCTTGCCCCACGCGTGCCTTGAGTTCCGCCAAGCCTTCGACGTTCTTCATAAAAGCCGCGTCCGATGTTAACCACTCAACAATATGCCCCGCCAAGTCCGCCGTGCGATCTTCGCAGGTGAGATACTCGGGCATCAGCACGTGGCCGTCACGGGGATCGGCTGGGGCGTAGTGGCCCGCTGCGCGCTCCACGAATGGCTCCTTGGCAGTGAGCAGATTCACGAGCGTGATGTACCGCACCTTGCGTAAAAACCGCTGCGCAAAGTGCGCCAAACGTGAAATTTGATAGAGAATCGCCGTCGGCTTGGTGTGGTAGAGCAGTTCCAACGACACCGACCCCGAGCAGGCCAAACAGCACTTGGCCGCGTGGATCAGTTCCGGCGTCTTGGCCACATAGAGCTCCGCGTAGGTTCCCGAATCGTCGATGATCTCTTGGGCAAGCAGGCGTTGGCCCTCCTTGAACCCAGCCACCGCAAACCGCACGTTGGGCAGACGCTTTTGAATCAGTTTGGCAGCCTTCAAGAAGGGCAGCAGATTGCTCTTCACTTCTTGAGTCCGCGAACCTGGCAAGATCGTTACCAACGGCCGATCATCGGTGCGGAGCCGCTCGATGAACTTCGTATCCAATTGCTGGGCCTCGAGCTCATCAAAATAAGGATGCCCCACAAATGTCGCATGGCAACCCCTCTGGCGAAACCATTGCTCCTCGAACGGCAACTTGCAAAGCACGTGATCGACGTAGCGGCGCATCTTCTTCACCCGCCAACCGGCCCAAGCCCACAACTGCGGCGTGCCGTAGTAGATCACGGGGATGCCGTAGGCTTTCGCCTTGCGGGCGATGTGCCAATTGAAGCCGGGATAGTCGATCAACACGACCGCATCGGGCCGCTCGGCTTGGAAATACTCGTCGGCTTGCGAGACCAACCGTCGAAACTTGTGATAGTTCGCCAGCGCCTGCCCCAGCCACATGACGGCAAGTTGCGTCAGGTCGAAATGGAGTTTGCACCCCGCTGACGACATCTTCGGCCCGCCATAGCCGACGAATTCCCAATCGGGATGCCGCGACTTCAAAGCCCGGATGAGATTCGCGCCGTGAAGGTCGCCACTCGGTTCGCCGACGGAGAAAAAGATGCGCATATCATTCCTCCCGGACCGGCGTTGCGGTCCGGCTAGGGTTAGCTGTGAGTTCGTGAAAACGGGGCGGGAGTATGGCAGATTGGGTAATTGAGAGAAAGTTCAGTTGTATTTTGCGAGCCAATGCGGTGCTCCATGTGCAAATTCTTCGGTATTTGATCGAAGCGGCCAACGATATGTCGATTTTTTCCCGAAGGGGACAAGGTTTGCCGAAGCGGCCAAGGTTTTTCGGGGGTGTCTGCTGAAGGGGGAAAGGGGGGAGATGGGAAGGGACGCATCGAGTCCCCGGCCCACGCGCCATTATCGCGAATTTGAAGGTGAATGGCAGAGTCGATTTTTGGCCAGGGCGACGGTCGGTGTGGCAACATCAATGGCCCAAACGTCAGGCATAACAACTTCCCTACTCAATTCCGTTTTGTCCTCAGCTGGACTAGGATCAAACAGTTGGATGCGCGACCGGCGGTCGCGGCTTTGTGACCCAACGATAACGAATGTAAGACACCTATGGGCTTTCTTGATTTTCTTTTGCGACGGCAACCGGATCCCACGCGGCATTGGCCTCAAGAACGGGATCCGCTGCCGACGGTGCGGGTCGCGCCGTTCGAACTTGGGAAGCTCCGCCTGGGTGACGGCATCGAGTCGGCCCGCTTTCTTGGCCGGCCTGATAAATGCCATCGCGGCAAGCTGCCAGGATGCTTCGGGCTGGACTTCACGGAGAAAGGACTGCGATTGCAGTTTGAGGAGGATCGCCTCACGGAAGTCGTCTTCCGCACCGGCTACGATACATTCGAAGGGGCAGCAGAAGGCCAGCCGACGTGCGTGGTTCGACTTGAGGACGGCTCAAGGCTCAGTCAGTCGACGAGCGTCGCCGACGTCGAGCGATATTTTGGGCCTCCCACAAAGATTGAAGCGGACGAAGATGAAACCCGCGTTCATTACCAGCAGGGGAACTTCTGCATGGACTTTGAATTCAACTCCACGGGCGAATTGGGGAGTTGGACGGCGTATTTGGACGAGTAAGGGCGCGTTGGGACCGCTCGGCTTCGCTGCGCTCCGCCT
>JBGTEU010000786.1:0-1502 GCA_041747595.1 Bythopirellula sp. | reverse complement strand
CACCGGATTCTCCATAATCGTCAGTCGCCGCTCGTCGGCATCAAGTTCCACCTGCACCCCCAAGGGGAGCGTCACATTGTCGGGCGTATGCCCGGTGGGAAAGTTTTTCAGGACAGGAATTCCCAAACTGAAAAGATAACCTTCAAAAACCTCGTCCAAAGTCAGACTCGGTTTTCCGGCGGCGGGTTCGCAATCCGTAAATTGCCCCAACACGACCCCCGCCAAGACGTCGAGTTTTCCAGCCAACCGCAGTTGCGACAGAAAGCGATCAATCCGATAGGGCTGTTCGCCGACTTCCTCCAAGAGCAAGATGTTGCCAGTCATGTCGAATTCATACGGCGTGCCCAACATGGCGCAGACGAGCGATAGATTGCCGCCGACGAGTTTTCCCTCAGCTTTGCCGGGAGCAAGGGTTTCGATATTTTCGCGCTCCGCATCGTTGAGCGGTACTTCGTAGCCCGTTTCCTGGTGGTTTGTGTAGTTCTCCGCCAACACGGCCCGCCAAAATGTTCGGGCCGACAACTCGGTGAGACCGTCAGGAGCTCCAATGCCGTCTGCCGGGTGCGGACTGTGAAAAGTCACCAATCCGGCCTGTTGCTGCAAGGCGGCATGGAGTGCGGTAATGTCGCTGAAGCCGGCGATGATTTTCGGATGCTTACGAAACAAACTGTAATCCAACACGTCCAATAGTCGTGTGATGCCGGTCCCGCCGCGGGCTGGAAAGATGGCTGCCACCTCGGGGTCGGCTACCGCCTGCATCAATTCCTCGGCACGGGTTTCGTCGTCACCGGCCAAATAACCCCACCGGCGATAAATGTCGCCGAAGAACTTGATGCGAAAACCCATTTCCGTGAGCCGAGTCGTTGCTCGCTCGATGCGCTCCCGCTCCGGCACGCTCGCGGGGGCGATGATCGCAATCGTGTCGCCTCGGTACAAAGCGAGGGGCAAAAGAGTTTTCATGGCAGAGGAATTCCGTTCATCGCAGCAACAGCTCCCCGCTGGCTCCAGCGAGGAATTCGCCGTTGTCGACCACAACCCTACCGCCGAGCATGACCCGTCGCAAGACATTTCCCGTGAGCGATTGTCCCACGGCTCCGGAAATGAAGAGCAAATCGGCGGTTGTGCCGAGTTTGATTGTTGCTCGACTTTTGAGTCTCAGCCGCACTGCTAAGTCGCGCGTGGCATCGGCGTGCTCACGGATTGTCGCCGGTTGTTTCTCCGGGTTTGGCAGTTCCTCGGTATTCAAACGTGGTAACTTGAACCAATCGAGCAGCGGTCGTATTCGAGCCATTTCGTTGCCGACCACTCCTAACACGCCATGGCCAATGGCACGAACGAGTCGTTCATAAAACTCGTCTTGATTGAGGTCGGAAGCGGTTGCCAGGAATCCGACATTGATCGGCCATTGGGCGACTTTTGGCAATTTCGCGAGCGCTTCGAGTTGTGCTGTTTCGGCGAGGTCCACACGTCCGATGACGGTCGTCACTCCCTGGCTCAACAGT
>JBGTEU010000785.1:0-5210 GCA_041747595.1 Bythopirellula sp. | reverse complement strand
CTCCCCGTCATGGATCACTACTTTTCTTCAAACTTCACAACCGCGATTTCCGACCCCGAGGGTTGGTTGAGCTTGAAGTACTCAGCCACCTGATCGGTAATGTTCTCGGCCGCCGGTTCGTCGAGCGGAATTTCTTCCTTGAAGTTCGTGTCGGCGTTGGCCAACTTCGCGGCCACGTCGAGCTTGGTGCGAATGTCGACGATCAATTCCTTCGCACGAGCAAGTTGGCTGTCGTTGAGCTTGAGATCACTTGAGGCTTGGGCGACTTCCACCAACTTGAGCTTGGCTTCCAGATTCTCGACTTCCACCTGCAATTGACGCTGGGAATTCATCATCGCCGCGAGCTTCTCGCGGGCCGCTTCCAGATTGCGTTGCCGCGCGGTCCGCATGTCGGCGAGGCTTCCCAGGGTTGCGTCGGAAGTTTTGAATCGCACAAAACGTCGCGACAAATCTTGTTTCACTTCGTCCGCCGAGTATTGATGTCCTGCATAGCGGAAGACGTTCTTGCCGGTTTGCAGGTCCGACTGCAAGCGGATGATTTCCGACTTGTCTTTGGCCGACTGGGTTTCAGCCGATTCGATCCGCTTGTCGAGCGACTCGACTTCCACTTCCTCCTTGGCAATCACGTGCATCGACCGGCGAATCTCTGGTTCGAGATCGCGAACCATTTTGCGGGCCCGGTCAATCTGAAATTCAATCGGTACGGTGTCTTCCACCGTTTGGCTGGCCCGTTCGTAGCCGGTGGTCAGGTAGCTCCATGCCCCCTTGCCCAGCACCAAACCGCCCAACAAACCCACCACCAGCACCCCCAACACAAGTTTTTTGATCATGGCCATCGCCCTCCAAAACTGTTTTCCACGGCCCGCACTGGGCCAAGATATCTCCACATTCCGTGACGGTGGCTGCCAAACGACTGGGCCACTAAGGAGAATTTCGCCCCCCAGAGGGCAATCTTGCTGGCTCGTCAAGAAAAAAATCCGAACCGAATCGCTCAAAATCCGTATTATCGCCAGGCGGGTTCTGCGCGACCGGTGTTGACGAATCCGGCAAAAACGAGTCTTTTTGACGCTTGGAGGCGGCAGCCGGCTTTCATCGGCTGCCCTAATGCCCGCACCTTGCCGATTCTGCCATTCAATCTCTGCCGAGGAAAATCATGTTTCGTCCATTCGCTTGTTTTTTGCTCGCAGCATTCGCGGTGGCACTGGTGGGCCAAGTTGGCTGCAACACGTCGACTCTTGACCCGGCAGTCGTCGCCAAGCACCGCGAGAAATTCACCCTCGCCGCCGAGCCCGACGCCGTGCAAACCGTCTACGAAGTCCGTGAGATGTTACTGGGCCACGATGAAGAGGAGCACGATCACGCGGACCATGCCGAAACAGCCGAGCACGATCACGAAGAGCACGCGGGTCACGATCACGATCATGCCCATCACGATCACGTTTATCCCACCGAGGCCAAAGAGGTTGCCATGGTGGGTCAAGTCGGCGGGCTCGCCAATCCTTGGGAAGAAACTCAGCCCGAGTTTCCTTTCGCATCGAAGTTTGCAATTTTCTTTCTCGCCGATCCCCTAGCCGTCGCCGAGCATGCCGAGGACGGTCACGTGCATGCCCCCGGCGAGGAATGTGCCTTCTGTGCCGCTCACGCCGAGGAGAATTCTGAACTGTTCGCAATGGTCCGCTTGGTGGACGACAACGGCAAAGTGATTCCCGTCGACGTCCGCGAGATGCTTGATGTTAATGAAAACGATACCGTTGTCGTGAAGGGCTCGGCCCAGGTCCTCGAAGGGGGCATGTTAGTGATGAAAGCCAGCGGCATTTACGTTCGTAAGTAGATTTTACAGGAGATAGCAGGGGAGGCAGGGTTTTGTCATTCTGAGGGGAGTTCTACGACACGAAGAATCTTGGTTGGGTTTGTATCGGCCATTGACGCTTGTACGTGATGAACCCAGATCCTTCGGTCGGCGAGCCTCCCTCAGGATGACAGACTTTCTCTGCTCTCTCCGCGACCTCCTGTTCAATAAATCATGTTTCAATACTTCCTGATGAAAGGGAATTCCATGCGATTATTCTGCCAGTTTAACGTGTTCGCACTGCTCATGTGCGTTGCTGCTCTTCCAGCGCTAGCTGAGGAGCAGCCTCTTTCGGAATCGACCGACATCCCCGCCGTTAAAAAGGCCCTCAAGATGCGTGAGAGCGAGACGGCGATCTTTGTTGGCGACATGCACTGTGCGAACTGTGCGAAGAAGGTTGCCCGCAAGTTGTACGGTGTGAAGGGGGTCGTGAAGGTCCGCACCGACATCAAGATTGACGTGGCCATCGTCACGCCGCAGCAGAATCGTAAGCTCGATGCGGATGCGTTATGGGCGGCGGCGGAAGCTTCGACCATCCTGCCGATCAAAATGATTGGCCCGGGCGGGGTGGTTCGTGAAGCCAACGCCGAAGAGAAAGAAGCGGCCCGCAAAACGCACGACCACGCGGCTGAGACCACTAAAAAGAGTTGACTTTAGAATCGCGAAACCGCAAGCGATGATTTCTCGCGATCAGGCAAGTTTGCGCTTGCGGTTTCGCGGGTTTGACGTTCTTCGCTCCAATCACGCCGGCTGCGTGGGGTACTTCTTCATGTACTCGCCGTAGATCCACTCGTAGGTTTTCTGCATCCCGTCACGCAGACGGATCCCCGGGGCCCAGCCCAGGTACTCGGTGATCTTGGTGTTGTCGCTGTTACGGCCGTTGACCCCCTTGGGGGCGGTTAGATTGTGATTGTGCTTGAGCTTGATCCCGGCGATATCTTCGACCATGTCGTAGAGCCCCTCGATGGTCGTGAGCTCGTCGGAACCGAGGTTAATCGGCTCGAGGATATTGCTATCGGTGATCGCCAGAATTCCTTTGACGCAATCGTCGATGTACATGAAGCTGCGGGTCTGCTTGCCGTCGCCCCAAATCTCGACTTCCGTCTCGCCGTTTTCTTTGGCGTGAATAATTTTGCGGCAGGTGGCGGCGGCGGCCGTTTCGCGGCCACCTTCCCAAGCGCCAAGCGGTCCGTACACATTGTGGAAGCGTGCCACGCGGGTATAAAGGCCAAAGTCTTCGCGGAAGTGGCGGCACATCCGCTCGGAGAATAATTTTTCCCAACCATAGCCGTCTTCCGGCATCGCGGGATAGGCATCTTCTTCCTTGAGCGGCACAACGTCTTCCGACTTTTGCTTGTCGGCGTTGTAGACGCACGCACTACTGGCATAGAAGAACCGCTCGGCCTTGGCGGCGAGTGCGGCCTGCAGCAGGTGGGTGTCGATCAACACCGACAACATGCAGAGCGCCTTGTTGTTTTCAATAAAGCCCATGCCCCCCATATCGGCGGCGAGGTTGTAGATGTCGCTCACGCCGTTGCATACCTTGTGGCAAACATCAATATGCTTCAAGTCGCCGACGACGTTTTCGGCGCTGTCGAAGACTTGGTACCACTCGTCCATCGGCTTGAAGTCGACGCTACGAACCTGAAAGCCATCGCTGAGCAACCGTGCGACCAAATGCCCACCGATGAATCCACCGCCACCGGCAACGAGAATGGGTTTCTTGCTCATCCCAACTTTTCCTGATTTCGAGTTCAAATTGAATCCCAACCAAAGATGCGATGACTGGGGAGGACTAGGTGTTTTACCTGGTTTCGCGGCCTTTACGATTCTTTTGAATTATGGTGAGCTGATCCATCAACTCAGTTGACGAGATAATTCCGACTTTGTCAGTGGCGCAACGCTTGCATTTTGGTGGGAAGGGTCATTCCGTGGACCATGCTCCACAATATCGACGAAGCGACCGCAGAGAGACTGCTTGCTATATTGACGGTCGATCATGCGTCGTGCTTCGTGCCCCATTTCCAATAATTCGGCACGGGGCGTGGCGTAGATTTGGCGGACGACGCGTTCTGCATTCTCGACGTCGCCATGTTTGATACTCCAGCCGATATTGCCCTCCGCGAGAATGTCGGAAGCATGACAGGCTTCGGGCCCCAGCGATAAAATTGGCCGAGCCACAGCCATCGAGCCGTAAATCTTGCATGGATGGCAAATGCCGACGATTTTTTCACCAACCGCGACCAAGTGCACGTCGGCCGCGCTAAGCGAATAACACAAATTCTCAATAGGCTGGTAAGGCAATGTGCGGATATTCGGCGGGTGGTCGCGCTCGATGAGTTCGTCGAGTTGCTTTTTCAATAAGCCACCGCCAATGAATAAAAACAACAGATTAGGCAGATCTGTGACACGCTTTGCTACTTCGAGTAGTGTGTCCACGGGCGAAGCAATCGAAAGATTGCCTGAGTACATTATCACGAGCTTATCCTCGAGTTCCTGTTCCTTGCGAAATGGATTTTCATCATGATCGATGGGTTCGATATGATCTTCCAGCGGCCAGGGGGGAAACACGACCAATTTGTCATTGATGTCGACCTTGCGATTCAGTCGCTCGGCCATGAATCGGTCCAGAGCGATGACGGATTGCGCCCGTCGCAGGATCTGGCGATTGAGCCACTCAAAAATCTTGACCTGCATCGAGGTGGGAGAAGTCTTGCCCAGTTCAATCATCTGATCAGGGTTTAAATCCATGACCCAGTAGGTAATGGGAGTACCGCGGACCATATTGAGAATGACCGCAGCTAGAGGACACATCGGGGGAGACGTGCTCACCACAACATGCTTCAAGTTGCGCAAAAAAAGTCCATGCCACAGGCATTGCAGCGTGAACGAAATTCCTCCAATGAGACGAACAAGGATCGAGGATTTTCCGAAACTGGAAAGTGGCAAACGTCGGATATTAACGCCATCACGTATCTCATGTTTGGGGAACCGTATTGAGGGATCCTCATAAGCTCGCGCAGAGGTGAGCGTGACAACATAATAGCCACGATCCGCAAGCGCGTGCGCAGCTTCATGCATATACTGTCCGACCGCTGGAGTGTCGGGCGAGTAGACTTGCGAAAGCACTAATAAGGTGGGTTTTGTCATGGTCGAGTCCGACCCGCATGAAGACGGCGTGAAAACTGGATCTGGGAGCGTGGAGTTTGAACTTACAGTGCGACTTCGCGAATTTGTTGATTCTCGGATTCCTGAAGAAAATCCTGGTAAGTTTGCAACAGACCCTTCCGCAAACTGATTTTTGCCTGCCAACCCAGATTATTGATCAAAGTCGTGTCGGACTTTTTCTGCAGTGTGCCGT
>JBGTEU010000784.1:0-6751 GCA_041747595.1 Bythopirellula sp. | reverse complement strand
GGTCGAGCCATGAAAACCTCCTGCTACACAAGAAAACGCACAAGTTTTAATTCTTTCGAAGATTCTAGCTGTGGAAATTCCATCGGTCAAGAGAATCTTTGAAAAAATTAAAAGATGGACTCCGGGCGAGCCGTAAGCGTCCCGCTTGCGGCTATTATCTCAGATGAGTTCTGGTCGAATCTCTTATTTGCCACAGTGCCAAAATAAATGAAGCCGAGCACGATCAATCCCTGCGTGACGGGGGAACGGCGGCTATGTGACCAGCATGGCTGGTGAACGGACAGTTTGTCCAACACATCAAGGCGTAAACATGCATCCGCTTGGCTTCTTCGTGCCCACGGTCCGCTCGGCATGTTCGAATGATTGGCGCGCATTCTGCATCGGTCTTCTGGAGAAGGTTTTCGGCCGATTTCAACTCCCGCCAATATAAGAAGGAGAATCCCATGGCAAGCAGTGGCACATTGGAGAACAAAAAGATCGCCTTCCTCGCGACCGATGGTTTCGAGCAAGTGGAACTCACCGATCCTTGGGACGCGGTCAAGGAAGCGCACGGCAAGCCGGTGCTCGTTTCGCTCAAGTCAGGCAATATTCAAGGCATGAACCACTTTGAAAAAGGCGACAAGTTCCAGGTGGATCGCACGGTCGAGGAAGTTTCAAGCGAGGAATTCGACGGGCTGCTGCTTCCCGGGGGACTTGCCAATCCCGATACACTACGAACTGACAAACATGCCGTGGAATTTGTCCGCGAGTTTGTCGAAGCAGGCAAACCGGTCGCCGCAATCTGCCACGGTCCTTGGACATTGGTCGAAGCCGACGCGGTGAAGGGTCGTACGCTCACCTCGTGGCCCAGTTTGAAAACCGACATCGAAAATGCCGGGGGCACCTGGGTGGATGAAGAATGTCACTGCGACAACGGCTTGGTCACGAGCCGTAAACCCGCCGACCTCAAGGCATTTTGCGCCAAAGCGGTTGAAGAATTTGCCGAAGGCAAGCACGCGCCGGCAAAAGCATAATCTTTTGTTGTGGGTGATAGCCGTGGGCGGGAGTTAGCGGTTAAGATAAGCTCTCCGTCAACTTCCGTTTGCGGCTACGATTTTTTGTAAGAGCAATGCAGATAGCGTGAAATTATGGAATTTCTACTCAGTTGGTTGGTGCTTACGTTAGGAATCTTAGCGGCTGCCAAGTTGCTTCCCGGTGTCCACGTCGAGGACTTTTGGTCGGCCGTGGTTGTGGCGGCTATTTTTGGGGTCTTGAATTTCTTGTTGGGATGGCACTTGTTCGTTGTGCTGGGTATTGCCACCTTGGGACTTGGATTTCTGCTGGCGTTTATCACCCATTTCGTGGTGAATGCGATTATCTTGAAGCTTACCGATATGATTAGCCACCGCATTACCATCCGGGGGTTCGGCAACGCCATGTTGGCAGTACTCGTGATGAGCGGCGTCGGCTTGGTGGCTGGCATGCTGCTGGATTAGCCCGGCACTAGATTTCTAGGGGCTTTCTGCCCAACCTCGCTCAAGGAGATTTTTTTTGAGCGAAATAGTTGACTTCCTTTCAGCGCTTAGCTAATCTACAGCCGTTCGGACTATTTCGTCCCTAATAGGTCTCTGAAGAGCGCTTCTAAAGTGCGTTCTTAATGTGCTAATGGTGCAATTCGGTGCGGTTTCGGCCTTGATTTCCTGGGCCATCCTCTTTTCCCGCACCTTGCTTCCCGTGCGATTTGGTCGCTCGGTTTTCAACTTTGATTTTCAGTTAGCTCATTTTGCTTAGCGGCAATCGAGCCTCCGATGCGTGGGTCAAAAACGTAGCGTGGAGGTTTCTCTTGCCGTCACAGGGGAAATCTATGTCCACACGCCAGACCATGATTCGACGGAGTGCCGCGTTTTTGGCGATCGCGCTTTTAGCGAACAGCCATTTATCGGCCGCAACAATCACGCAAGAAGTTACCTTTCTGACGAATGCCCTCGGCGGGGGAAACCAGCTCGCCGTCACAGGTAAGCTTGATCCGTTAGCTCAAAATTTACGTGAAGCGAAATTCAACCAAGAGTTGGCAATGTTGAATGTCGTCGAAGGCACATTGACGGCCTCCGTCACGTTCGACGTATCCCAGGGCGTTGAAAACGCGCAAGTTGTGGGAATCTCGATCCTTGAAAGTAGCTTCAAGCAACAAGATTTGGAGTTCACCTATCAAGTGCCGGGAACTCAGCGAACCATTTCCTTCACCTCAAGTAATGTTAATTTTTCACTTACGGCCCAAGCATCCAATCAGCAATTGCTGCAGGTGTCAGCAATCAATACTTTAAGCGAACATTATCTCCTTGAGCAAAACAGTGGCATTGCGCAGGTTGGAATTACGAACAGGCCGTCAAAGCAACAAAGCCTCTCCGAAAAAAATGTTCGCGGGTCCGTTCTCGATGCGATTCCTCAACTGGGACAGCTGAATATTGGAGTTGTCCCCGACAATCAGATGTTAAACGGCGTCGTCGTGAATTTGAGCTTCACACTTGCGGATCAGCAGCTTCTCTATTCCGGAGTCGGGCTGCCAGTCATGTTGGATTACCAAGGGAGCCTGAATCTGCTGAGCCCTGTGATCACCTTGAACATTGTTCCCGAACCTTCCTCGGCATTGCTCCTTGGCGCATGTCTAGGCAGTATGCTGCTCGGACATCGGAGGCTCGGTTGATTCCAACAACCGGCTTAAAAGAACTGATTGATGAACAGTCGGAACTCACCGTCGAAGATTCGATCCGACGAAGTGAGCGGCACGGTGTAGCCGGTGGTTAAGGTAGAGTCTTTCATCCGCAAGTTTGCGCCGAAGGTGGCGTTCAAGAGCGAGACGTCGTGATCGGCATTGCCGAGAAGAAACGGTCCCGCATTGATCGTGTCGGCATCGCTCACCGTGGCCGTGTAGTGGAGTTCACTCAAAAGCGAAAAGCTCTTGATGCGGCTGTTGCGCGAATAATTCTGATAGAGGTACTTGCCGAAGGTACCGCTGGCGGACGCGAGCGTCTGATCGTTCCAAATGCCGACCGACTCAAGGCTTCCCGTGCCGAGATCGGCGAGCACGGGGTTGCCGTTCGTGTCGACGTCGACCGTCACAAAAACCTGCGCGAAGTAATCGCTTTGTTGGGGCGTGTAAAGGAAAGCAAGGAACGGAACGAGGTGGACGGATTCGTTTTCGACGGACAGAATCCGCGGCCCAGCCATGCCGTAGACGTCGTAATTGTCGGCGGTGGGTAACGCGACGGCCATGCCCGCGGCGACCGCCATCGTATCGTTCGACGTGAGCAAGATCTTGGGAATGATCGTGACGTTGCCGAACTCAGGCTTGCTCGTGTCGGGTCCCAAAGCAAGAAATTGATCGCTACTGAACGTGACGGCCATGGGAACCCGGACTTCCACGGAACCCATGCCATCGAGAAACGTCTTTTCTATGCCGGGCGTGAAGCGATTCACGTCGACGCCGTTGGCCGTGAACGGCACGTTATGAAAATAATTGTAGTCGAGAATGATGCGATTCTGTGGCATCGCATTGTTGTTGTCTTGCACCCGCACGCGACCAACGATGTCGGCCACGTTGGGACCAGGAAGGCTAATTTCAGTGACTTGGAAAATCTGATAAACGGGCGCGTCAGGAATCGTAGGATCAAGATCGGCGGGATTATCAAACACGTCGACCATGTCGCCATTGAGCACGGCGGTATAGAAATTCACGTTGTCGCCATCGAGACGCAGGCCCGTTTGTGGATTCTCTAAATTGGCCTCGGGAATTGATGGAGTGAAGAAGGTGCCCGGCGTGACACCACCCGGTCCACCGATGAAAACAGTTCTCGTCGTGTCAGGCATCGGGCCAGGAACTGTAGTGATCAGCGCGATGTTGTCATCGGCAAACGCGGACATCGACGTGCTCGATTGGTGGACGGCGAGACCGTCGTGCATTCCACCGTCGGTGAAGAGCTCACCCACGAAGCCCGTTTGGCCTTGCACGTTAAAAAAGTCGCCCATCATCTTGGGAGCCCGGGCGAGCCGCACCATGAAGGCTTGGGGCGTACGTTGACCTGTGCCGGCGAGCGAGGCGGGACTCGCTGCCGTGCGGGTATTGGCACCTTGTTGGTACTGAATCGGAGTGAAGCCACCGTCATATTGCGCATAATAATCAGGTTCGTTGAGCCCCAGGTAATCCGAGATAATCACATCGGCCCTATGCAGGGGATCTTGTCCCCATGCGCGATCATTAATGGCTGTTGCCAGACAAATTTGAAGCACACACAAATAGAGCGATAGCTTGCGAGAGACCATCACTATTCCCCCCCGTACTTAATAAGTTAGCGTCTCGGTTGGGTCAAATTGACCGACACGTGTAGTTGCGAATAAGAAAATCGATAAGTATTAATGCTGGGAGCAAAGCCCATTAAAAGTTGCGGTTCACAAAGCAGCGGAGCTCCCCGTCAAACACCTTGTCGTCGGAGAGCGGCGTGCAATAGCCGAGCGTCAGCGTGGTCAAACCAAATCTGGCATGTCCGCCAATCGTGGCGTTCAGCAGCGAGAGATCGCCATTCGGGTTGCCAATCGAGTAGTTTGCGCCCGTGAGCACGTCGCCGTCGTTAAGCGTGTTCGTGTAGTGGACTTCACCGGTCCACGCGATGCCGTTCAATCGCGTCCCACTGCCCCGATTCTGATAGATCCACGATCCAAGTGCGAAGTGCGCGGAGATCAAGTTCTGATCGTTCAACGTGCCGATTTTCGTGATGCCGGCGCCCGTCACGTCGGCGAAAACCGAATTGCCGTTCGTGTCGATATCCGCTGCGAGAAAGGCATGGGCGAACAGCGGGCTGTCACTAGGCGAATACAAATATGCCAAGTAGGGCAGCAAATGGACCGATTCATTTTCGATCGTGAGCAGCCGCGTGCCAGTGACCATGTTGATGTTAAGATCGTCGGCCGTGGGCAAGGCCACGCCCAAACCGACGGCAAAGGCACTCTCGCCGTTGGAGTAGAGCAATACCTTGGGCGCGACCACCATATTGCCCATTTCACCATTGGAGGTGTCGAACGGCCCGCCCGAGATGATGTCGCTATTGAGCGAAACCCCGACCGGCACGCGCAACTCCACCGACATCATCCCATCGAAGAAGGTTTTTTCCAAACCGGGTGCAAAGCGATGAACATTCAAATCGTTCGCCGTGAGCGGCACGTTATGGAAGTAGTTGTAATCGAAGAAGACACGATCCTGGGGCATCGCGCTGTTGTTTTCGCTTAATCGAATGCGGCCGACGATGTCGCCGGGTCCAGCGGTGGGTACGTCGACATTCATGACTTGAAATACGTTGAAGACTTCGGCATCCGAGATGTCGGGGCTTTGGTCACTAGGCGAATTGAAGACATCCACAAACTGCGACGTCTTGACTGCCACGAAGTCGCCTGGAATGTTGCTGGTCAGTCCTTCAATGCGATCAGGGGCCGGAGGAGAAGGACCGGGTATAAAAAAGGAACCAGGTAGGGAGCCGCCCGGACCACCAACATAGAGAGCTTCCAACTGAGAAGAATCCGTGAACTCGATAAGGTGAATATCATTGACGGAAGTCGTGTGATGAACTGCTTGGCCGACAAAGGTCTCGATGTAAGCGTCATTCGATGTAATTCCAAAGAAGTCGCCCAGCATCTTCGGAGCGCGAGCCAAGCGAACATTGAATGACTGGGGAGTCCGTTGTCCCATGCCAGAGAGTGACGCCTGCGAAGCGGCGGTGCGTCCCGCGCCGCCAGCCGCGCCCGACTGGAATTGCGTTTGCTCGATGAGATAGAGATCCGCGTCGGTCTCGTAATCCAAGTCGCTGACGTAGACCGAATCGGCCGACTCGTCTTGCTGGTAAAGATTTCTCCAAGGATTGAGCGGCGGATCGCTCGCCCCGGAAAAGTTAATAAACAGCAGTGAAAGCAAAGCGCTAGACAGCGCACGATGTGCGGAGACCATCCCAATTCCCCCCCCGAGAAATGAAGTGTTACAGAGGGTATCGGCTAGGCAATCTGTGCGAGTTAAGGAATTGTTGCGGAGTGTCGCAAGATTGCCACTGCTAGCAAGGGGGCGTCAGGCTGTACTATCTTGCTCTTGTATTTTCTCGCGTAGCTCCGCGGCTTGGCGATCCAATTTCTCGCTGACGGCGTCGATCAACGCTCGGTCCTCTTCCAGGACTTTGATTTTGGAAAGCTTGTCATTGGCCTTCGTGAAAAGATTGAGGGCCTCGGGGGCAAGCCCCTGTTGAATGAGTTGCTCCGCGATAAAGCTGGTAAAGCTCAGTAAGTGTTTAGGAAGTTCCGGGCTATGGGGATTTAACTCCAGTCCGTCAATTAACGTTTGCTGGAACTCGTCAACATAGAAATAACCAAGATTCTCTTTTGTAAACGATAATTGAGACAGCATGAGCTGCGTTTGTGCCACCAAAAAGCGAAAGTTCTCTTCAAAGGGATTGCCCTTAAGCAAATGATCTCTTACTCCAAGCGATCGTTCATAGGCTTGAATTGATTCTTCATTCATTCCTAAAGACAAATAACTTTCCGCACACAACTGATAGCATGTGGCGAGCAGTGAGCGTGTTTGATAGGTGACGGCCGAGGCGGGCAGCGTTTCAAATTTTTGAGCGGCTTCAGTGCGTAGTTTGAGCGATTCATGTAAGAACTCTTCATATTTGTCGGGCTCGGATTCTGCATATGCCACGGCTTGTGCTTCGCGCAGATCAGCCAAGGCGGCACAAAC
>JBGTEU010000783.1:0-3260 GCA_041747595.1 Bythopirellula sp. | reverse complement strand
AGAATGTCCAGCTCAACGATCCCCAACCGTAGCTCACCACGTTCCATAACAACAAACCCAACACGGCGATGCATAAGAAAGTGCAGAAGCCACAGGTCCACGCAAACAACTGCGAGGCGATCTTCGCATAAGGCCGGCCATCGGAATGTTTGGAAATGCTCATTCGTACTTCTCGCGGACCCGCGTGAGAATCCATTGGGCGAACAGATTCAAAATCAGCGTCAGAATGAACAATGCCAAGCCGACGGCAAAGATTGTATGGTATTCCAGCGTGTCCGCGGGGGTGTCTCCTTTGCTCACTTGCACGATGTAGGCCGTCATCGTTTGAATGCTTTCCAGAAAACTAAAAGTCATAATCGGCGTCCCTCCCGCGGCGAGCGCCACCGCCATCGTTTCACCAATTGCCCGGGCGATCGCCAATAAGAACGATGCCATGATGCCCGACGCCGCCGCGGGGACAACTACGCCGACCGTCACGTCGAGTTTGGTGGCTCCCAAGGCATAAGCCCCCTCACGCAAAGAACGCGGCACGGCACGCAACACGTCCTCGCTAATGGACACAATGGTCGGCAAGATCATGAATCCCACCACCACGCTGGCGTTGGCGGCGTTGAACAAATCGGCGCTGGGAAAGAAATAGCGGATCCATGGCGAGACAAACACGACGGCCAGATAGCCATAAACGACCGAGGGGATGCCGGCCAGAATTTCCAGAAACGGTTTAACGACGTCGCGAAAGCGGCTCGAAGCATACTCGCTTAAAAAAATCGCCGTTCCTAAGCCCACCGGGATCGCGATGATCGCCGACCCCGCGGTCACCAGCAGCGTACCGCAGAACAACGGCAAGATACCAAAGTGCTGCGGCTTCAACAGTGGCGACCACTTCGTGCCGGTCAAGAATTCCCACACCGACACCTCACGAAAAAATTGCAGCGACTCGATTAAAAGCACCAAGACGATACCGACGGTGGTGATGATCGAAATCGTCGCACAGCCCAACAATACCACGTGCAACAGCATCTCGATCGCCGCGCGAAATTTCGCGCCGCCGGCTGGGGAATTGAGAGGTTTGGCAGTTGTGGTGGCCGTGGCCATGGCTTGGTTGCTTCCAGTTCTTCAGTGAACTTCGCTGCCGTCCGCTTAATTGGTCTCGGGGACCGCGGGCTTCGGCAGACTTTCCGTCAACAGCTTATCATTCGCCGCCGCCAACTCATCGGTCACTGGCACGTAACCCACTTCCGCTGACAACCGTGCCGCGTTCGCCAGATAGAATTTCACGAACTCGGCCACTTCCGGCCGCTTGAGCGAGTTCTTATTTACGTAGATAAATAGCGGCCGCGATAGAGGTTTGTAGCTCCCGTCGCGAACAGTCACTTCGCTCGGCTTCACGCAACCATCCCCGTCATCGACGCCTAACAGTTTTAAGTCCTCTTTATTCTCGGCATAGTACGCGATGCCAAAGTAACACAAGGCCCCCTTGTCGGCCACAACGCCGCGAACCAAGGCGTTGTCATTTTCGCTTGCCGTGTAATCGGGGCGACTCGCCCGCGCTTCGCCGCATATCACTTCGGTGAAATAATCGAACGTCCCCGAATCGGTTCCCGGTCCATAAAGTTTCAGTTCTTCGTCTGGCCAATCAGGATTCACGTCACTCCACTTGGTGATCGTGTCGTCGCTCTCGGGTCGCCAAATGCTCTTGAGTTGCTCGACGGTAATGCACTCACACCAATCGTTTTGAGGATTCACCACGATGGCCAAACCATCAAAGGCCACCGGGATTTCTAGATACTCGACCTCGTTCATTTCACACGCGGCCTTCTCGGTGTCGGTCATGTACCGCGAAGCGTTGCAGACGTCGATTTTGCCGACCGAGAATTGCTTCATCCCACTACCCGTTCCCGAGGCCCGCACCGGTACTTTGAAATCGGGGTGGTCCGTGCGAAAATCCTCAGCCACGGCCATTGAAATAGGGAACACCGTGCTCGATCCATCAACGCGAATGCTCTCGGTGGTTCGGTTTCCTCCACAACCACTTAATGCCAGCAGCGCTGCTAGCATGACCAAAGCACTGCTTCTACGCAGGAAAAATAGAAAATCCACAACGCCTTCCTTTACCACCGTGAAGGGTACAAATCCTGAAAAGCAATGTAGCGGGAAATTATGAAGGAAATGTTAAGATATTCCGGGCAGCTGTTGTGGGTTTGCGCCAACCTGATATTTCGAGGGAAATAGGGCGATTGGTGAAAATTACAAACTTGAAAAAAGGCGTTTAAAACCAGATTACCTCGCTTGCGGTTTCGCGGTCAGACCATCCCCTGCCAATGGCAGCCGCACGCCAAAAGTGCTCCCACGCCCCGGTTCGCTTTGCACGGAAACTGTTCCATGCATGGCCTGGCAAAGGTGCTTGACAATCGCCAAGCCTAGCCCGGTACCGCCGAGCTCTCGGGATCGCGCTTTATCCACCCGATAAAATCGCTCGAACAATCGGCCGTGGTGTTCCGGCTCAATTCCGACTCCCGTGTCGGCCACCTCGATGACAGCTTGATTGGCTTCCTCGTGGCAACGAATCGTGATCTTTCCTCCCGTGGGGGTGTACTTGATCGCGTTGTCGATCAGATTTCCCAGAATCTGCAGCAGGCCTTCCTCATCGGCTCGCACCATGAGCGAACTTTCACTGACCAGGTTCTCAATATTGAGGCCTCCCGATCGGGCGCGTTCCTCATGATCGGCAAGACACGTCTCCACGACTTTGCGTATTGGCAAGTTGGTAATTTCGAGTGCCGCTTGTCCCGATTCGATTCGTGCGAGGCTCAGCAAATCGAGAATCAATTCGTGCAAGCGTGAAGCTTGGTCGTCGATCCGCGTCAAAAAGTGCCGCGCATGTTGCGGGTCCTCCAGCGCACCGTTAAGCAGGGTTTCCGTGTAAGCCTTGATCGAGCTGAGCGGCGTTTTCAACTCGTGCGACACATTGGCCACGAATTGTTGCCTCAAGCCTTCGAGCCGCTTCAGTTCGGTGACGTCGTGCAGCACCAAAACCACGCCCGGGGGTGGATTCCCCGCGAGCGGCGTTGCCTGCACGTCGAGCGTGAGCATTTTTTTTCTCTTTAGCCAAGCAATCTCACCGCGAACTGTGTCGGAAGTTTCGAGCGATTGCTGTACGATCTGACGGAGCTCATGACTCCGCACCACTTCCAAGAGGGGCAGACCTTCGACGCTGTCGGGAGTGAAGCCAAGTTTTGTCCCCGCCGCGACGTTGGCAA
>JBGTEU010000782.1:0-2182 GCA_041747595.1 Bythopirellula sp. | reverse complement strand
ACCAAGCAGCAAACCACCTGGGCTCACACGTGCAGCGGCGTGGCCCTCTATTTGGCCGGCGACGCCCGAGCCCGACAAGCGGCGATGCGCTATGTTGACTCCCGCGAGCGAGGCTGAGCCCCATGATTGCTTGGCCGTGACTTTCGGTGTTCTAAACTTTTTAACCACGAATCTAACGAATCCCACGAATATCGACTTTCTTTATCTGTGACGACAACGCTCCTTTGTTGAAGAAAGTCAAAGGAAAACAGTGTTCTGAGTTATTCGTGCCGATTCGTATCATTCGTGGTTCCCCAAAACTGCGTGTTTAATATCGAGTTTCGACTCCCCTCTCTGCTGCCTCTGCTTCCTCCTGTTCATGGATTTGGTTGCGGCCACAGTTCTGCCAAATTGCTCGACTTGCTGGCGCGCGATTCCTTCTTAGTGAACAGCTTTGCTAGGTTGTTCAGGTTGGCAAGGTTGTTCAGGTTAGCGCCCCCTATTGTGCGCGACGAGTGGTCAGGTTCATGCCATTTCGAATTCGTCACAGATTGAATTTGCCGTGTTTTCTCGAAGGGGACATGGTTCCTATACAAATTCCCCGTGTTTTTCCGAAGCGGCCAACGATATCCCTATTTTTCCCCGAAGCGGCCAACATTTGCCGAAGCGGCCAAGGTTTTAGGGGGATCAACTGAGGCCGCCGAGCGGAGCGAGGGAACAAGGCCGAAGGCGATAGTCTTCGTTTCAAAGGGGAAGGCGAAGGGCGGAAGGGGGAAATTCAATGTCAGCGCGCACCGGTAGCGCACAGGTCGATCACGACTGTCTGGCTAATAGCTGACAGCTAACAGCTAATGGCTTTTCTCAATTATCAAAGAACGCTGCCACAGTGATATCAGCGTAAGTACACGCAGCTTCATGGCGTGAGTACACGCGCTGGTGCGACACACATTATCGCGGATGAAAAGTGGCTATCAACAACGATTTTTGGCCACCCTCCCAGGCCGTCTTTCCCGCGCAGGCGGGAATCCAGTGTCGTTTGTAAACGCAGAGATCGCAGAGAACGCGGAGGAAAGAAGTTGCCGCTGATGTACGCTGATAGGCACCTATTGGTGCGAATAATCGGACGGGTACATGCCCGTTATATGGACCTGTCCCTTTGCTTTATATTCTTTATATTCCTTTTTATCGAAACGAGGATCTACGATGAAAGCGATAGTACTTAAATCATTGGGCGGCCCGGAATCGTTCGAACTTTGTGAGCTACCCAAGCCCGTGCCGGACGCGGGCCAAGTCCTGGTCCGCGTCCATGCAACATCCATCAATCCGTTGGACTACCAGGTCCGACGTGGCGATTATTCCGACTTGGTGCAACTGCCGGCCATTACCGGACACGACGTATCTGGCGTTGTCGAAGAAGTCGGGTCGGGTGTGACGACCTTTTCTCTAGGAGATGAAGTCTGGTACACCCCGCAAATCTTTGAAGGGCCGGGAAGTTATGCCGAGTACCACGTTGCTGCCGAAAGCATTATTGGAAAGAAGCCTGCCTCGCTCGGCCATCTTGAGGCGGCAAGCCTGACCTTGGTTGGCGGGACGGCGTGGGAAGCGCTGGTCGTGCGTGCAACATTAAGAGTGGGGGAGAGCATTCTAGTACACGGCGGCGCGGGAGGAGTCGGGCATGTCGCTATTCAGCTCGCAAAAGCGATAGGTGCGAGGGTGTTCACGACCGTGCGCGAAGCAAACTTTGAGTTCGCACTAAGCTTAGGTGCGGATGTGGTCATTGACTACGAAAAGGAGGATTATGTCGACGCCATCATGCGGGAAACGGGTGGCCGCGGAGTCGATGTCGTGTTCGACACCATCGGCGGCATGACATTGTCCCGCAGCCCCGACGCGCTCGCACAACTTGGCCGCGTCGTCACGATCGTGGACGTTGCTCAGCCACAAAACGTCATTCAGGCCTGGGGCAAGAACGCGAGTTATCACTTCGTTTTCACAAGACAAAACCGTGGCAAGCTTGATGAGTTAAGCGGATTGATAGAACGCGGTCAGCTGCGTCCACACGTTGGCGCCGTCTATTCCCTTGCCGACATTCCGCTCGCCCATGCCCGGCTGGAGACCCCCAACAACGGTGTTCGAGGAAAAATCGCGATAGCAGTCGGGCCTTCGGCTCGTCTCGCAGGTGCGGACCTTTAACCGACACGCC
>JBGTEU010000781.1:0-10259 GCA_041747595.1 Bythopirellula sp. | reverse complement strand
CTTCACCAAGCAAGGCATCCGCTGCAACGCGATTTGTCCTGGCACGGTTCACAGTCCCTCGTTGATAGAACGCATTGCAGCACAAGGCGATTTTGAAAGCACCTTCGTGTCGTTTGTCTCTCGGCAGCCAATGGGACGATTGGGAACACCGGAAGAAATCGCGGAACTAGCCGTTTATCTTGCCGCGGACGAATCGGCGTTCACTACTGGCGCCGTGCATGTGATCGACGGAGGCTGCTGCATTTAGCGCGTGATCAAAGGGTAGTTAAGAGGACACCCAGCCACATCGACCTCGACACTGGCTAAATGCCAACGAGCGAGGCTGGCAACGACCATTGTCTTGAGATTCTCGCCGGCAAATACCACGTTTGTTGGTGACGAGATCATGGTACTCTCCCAGTCTTCGGCCCACACGCTCAATTCTCCCGAAAGTGTGTAACGGTAGATGATGTCGGGCGTGTAGCAGCCGATGAATAGGTTTCCTTCTCGATCAAACGCCAACCCGTCGGGGATCGTTCGAGGAAGTTCCACGACCACCTGTGGTGAACCCAGTTGGCCACCAGGCAAGATTTCCGCTTTGGCCACTGACGGTAAGTTCGACAACGCGACGTAAAGCTCTGTGCCGTCGGGGCTGATCGCCAAGCCATTGGGGAACTCGGAGAACTCTGTGCTCACAACTTCGGTACTTCCTCCCGGTTGAATCCGATAGATGCAACCATTATTTCCATGCCAATTTCCCGAATCTGCGACATAGAGATTGCTCGCGGCGTCGAACACAGGAAAGTTGGGATTAATCATGGGTCGGTCAGGTGTCCCACTGGAATAGACGCTCACCTCGCCTTGAGGGGTCATGCGAGCAACGATTTTTTTCTTTGGGTCGCAAGCGTAGATGTTTCCTTGTGCATCAAGGCACAGTCCGAGCAGGAAGCCGCCCGTGCTGCCAATGGTAGTTACCTCACCTTGAGATGAGATTCGATAAACTTGGCCTGCTTCTCCCCCCGCATAGACCAGGCCATCTGGTCCGAGCGTGACTCCCTCGGGGTGATCGAGGCCGTCGGCGAACACACGAAACGAAGAGAGTGGAATATCTGACACGCGTCGACTCCTGAATGATGAAAAGTTCCGCCACCACAGACTATGCGAGGATTGTCAGGACTATACCATACGGCGATAATCGAGACCATCGATCGACGCGCAACTCGCTCAACGTCTTGCGCGTGTTGTCAGAAGCCCAGTTGCCAGAACCCAATGCTAGAAAGTCTGTGAAATGAAATTTTTGCGATATGGCGAACCCGGAAAAGAGAGCCCTGGAATTCTGGATCAAGATGGAAAAATTCGTTCACTGAGTAATGTTGTTCCAAATCTTAGCGGTGACGTTCTCTCGAACGAGTCCTTAAAGAAACTGGCTACCATCGACCCGGCGACGTTGCCGCTTGTCGATTCCCAGACCCGCATCGGGCCATGCGTTGCGGGAACGACAAAGATTTTGTGCATTGGGCTCAACTATGCCGACCACGCACGTGAATCGGGCATGGAGGTTCCCAAGGAACCGGTCGTTTTCATGAAGGCGACAAGCTCGATCTGCGGCCCGAATGACGACATAGAAATCCCTCGCAATTCTCAGAAAACCGACTGGGAAGTTGAACTGGGGGTGGTCATCGGCGCAAAGGCCAAGTACGTCGACGAAGACTCTGCCATGGAGCATGTCGCCGGCTTTTGCGTTGTTAACGACTTGTCAGAGCGAGAATTTCAACTTGAACGGTGCGGGCAATGGGTGAAAGGCAAAAGCTGCGATACGTTTGCTCCGCTGGGGCCCTGGCTGGTTACCATAGACGAAATTGCGGATGTCCAGAATCTCTCGATGTGGCTCGAAGTCGATGGGCATCGCTACCAGAATGGTTCGACAAGCACGATGGTGTTTGGAGTCGCCAAGCTCGTGAGCTATTTGAGCCAGTTCATGTCACTATTACCGGGCGACGTGATCTCTACAGGCACCCCGCCCGGCGTCGGTTTGGGTCTCAAGCCACCAGTCTACCTTGTGCCTGGGCAGACAATGCGACTTGGTATCGAGGGTTTGGGCGAACAGCATCAACGAACCGTGAAGGCGGGTTAATAGGGGGCAGCTATGACAGTTACACGCAGGCGATTTATTCAGTATTCGACAAGCGGATTGCTACTCGGAGCAATTTTGGCCCAAGGGTCACTCACGATAGGCGAAACGACTGACTCCTCACGGGTTTCGGCCGTGCGATATCTTGGAAAACAATTCCAAGAAAACCCTGTCGGGGTGACTGGCCAGGACTGCGCATCGAGCATCGTGTTGCCGTCGGGTGAGGCATTTTGGCTGTTTGGCGACACGATCGAGGGCCCGTTTGAATCGATCCGAAATCTGCCTCTTGGCGACAAACTTTCAAACACCGCGGCAATCGTGCCCAAGCAGGATGTCTCCGATGGCATCAAGCGATTTCAGTTTCTCACGCAACCCGATGGCAAGCGGGCCCGCCAGATCGTGCCATTCGTAGGCGACGAAACACCCGCTGCGCAGCGAATCTGGCCGATTCATGGTCTATGCAGCGACGGGCAGATTTATGTGTTCTATCACCGGATTTCGTTGATCCCGGGTGTTGATGTCTTTGACAACTTTACTCTTGAGGGGATGGGCATTGCGCGCGCGAAAGTTGGCGAGTGGCAGTTCGAGCGGCTCACAGCGTCCGATGGCAGTTATGAATTTTGGAAAGGCGACAAGCCCACGTTTGGTGTGTTCATGCAGCAGCACGATGGAGTGGCTTATGTATGGGGAAGCCTGATGACGGGCATGTTCCTGGCCCGCACCAGCCCGGATAAGATCACCGATCTCGCAAGCTATGAGGACCTCAATGCGGCACCCACGATTGGTGATCCCGAAGCAAAACCCGTTTGGTCCAAAACATTCGAGCCGACGGCCGTGTTGTTCGATTCCGTGCCGAATGAAATGTCTGCTTCATACAACGAGCATCTTGGCTGTTACACAGCCATTCACACACTCTTGCGCGAGAATGAGATTGTGTTGCGAACCGCACCCGAGATCGTGGGGCCTTGGAGTGATGCAGAGGTCATCTATCGTCCTGAGAAAAGCGACGAATCTGATCTGTTCTACGCCGCGAAGGAACACCCTGAACTGGCCCGCGAGAACGGCAAGATCATTTATGTGACCTATGTGGACTCGAGAAGCTACGCACCACAACTCATTGAAGTG
Source organism: Bythopirellula sp. (assembly GCA_041747595.1). Classification (GTDB taxonomy): domain Bacteria; phylum Planctomycetota; class Planctomycetia; order Pirellulales; family Lacipirellulaceae; genus Bythopirellula. Next base: position 7,024 of record JBGTEU010000781.1, on the reverse strand, counting down.
ACTTTGAAATAGGGCTCCCACGACCGCTACTCCGGTTGAGGTAGGTGGTCGTACCAAGTGAATTTGAGCACAACCATGGCTGTCGCCGATACGGCCGCCCAAGTCAGTGCGTTCCAGTGCCAATGCCCCACGAGGTACATGGGCGCGACATAAGCTCCGAAGATGGCTAAGCACGCGAGCGAGACGTTGAGCGCAGCGTACCCGACGCTCTCACCCGGGTCATTCAATTCTTCGGCCGAAAGATTCGCACGACTTCCAATCGGTCTCCACCAGCCAAATGGCCGGACGTTTCGATAGAATTCGATCAGCACAGATTCCTCGGTTGGCCGCGACGCAAAGGTCCCTATGAGGGACGCGACCAGCGAAATGGCGCACAATGCGGGGAAGGTGAGATAGATCGGCGGTTCCCGATTCATGAGCGACAGCACAAGTAGCGGCATCGCGCCGGCGAGTCCTGCCAGCGTGCCGGCCGCGTAGCCCGTGCCATTGAATCGCCACCAATACCAGCGCAGCACGTTGGGGATTACAAACGCCGCGCCGAGCGCCATCATGATCCAGTCCCAAACCTGTCGAATCGAGCTTGCATAGAGTCCGATGAGGATTCCAGCGCCGACGATCGCAATCGTGGCGACGTAACTGGCCCATACGAGATGCTTTTCACTTGCCTGGGGTCGGAAGAGTGGTTGCCATAGATCGCGCACCAAGTAAGAAGCGCCCGAGTTGACCGTGGCGGCAAAGGTCGACATGAACGCGGCCAACAGACCTGCCAGTACCAATCCCAAAATACCCGAACCGAGGTACTTGGCCAGCACTCGGGGCATCACAATTTCGGCGTCGAGTGTTCCTTGTCCATCGACAATTGCAATGCCGGCTGAAATCGCCAGGAGGGCAATTCCCATGACCATCGCCCAGCGGACGACCAGGAAGGCACTCCACGCGGCGCCAACTTTGGCCGCATCGCGCGGGTCACGCGCGGAAAGAAACATTTGAAAGTCGAACATCTGCCCCGGTCCGCCAAGGTTGAGCATGAATCCTTTGGCGACCCACACGAGCACGAGCAGTCCGAACATGCGGTAGCTTTGATATCCGCCTGGCAAAGCCTCGACATTGGTCAATTCCCATTGCGGCCAGAGGCTTGTAAAACTTCCGCCATCGACCGGCGCGATCGCAGCAAGGCTTTCGGGGGTCAATTCGAAATAGGCGATCCCGGCAATGACAATGCTAGCGACGACGAGGATACATGTCTGGAGGACATTGGTGATGACGACCGCTTCCAATCCTCCGAGCAATGTATAGATCGTCGCGATTCCGAAAACGGTCAAAGCGCAGACGCGCACATTGGCTTCGGGTTCCAGTCCCGTCTGAACATACTCGGCCGAGAATTTCCCAATCCCCTCGAACCCATAACTCGTGAGTCCCACGAGGGTAATTACGGCCATCAACGCGTAAGCATATCGAGCCGCTCGGCCATCCGCCCGGTCACCAAAGCGAGTGATCATCCACTCGGCTCCCGTCATAACCCGCGATCGGCGGACCCATTTTCCCATATACGACATGAAGAATGCTGCCATCATGAAGCCCCACATCCAGTGGTTCCAAACCGACTTCATGCCGAACAGATAGATCAGCGTGACCATCCACATCGTGCCACTGATATCGAAGGTCGACACCGAACCCGACATGGCCAGTGCCAACCAGTGAATTCGGTTCCCTCCAAGAAAGTAGTTCTCCATACTCGCAGCGGCCTTGCGCTGTTGCCAAACTCCAATGCCGATCAAGGCCACGAAAAACAGAAGAATGATTGTGGCATCGAGCGTAGACATTATCATTAGCCCTTCGTGGGTTGTGATTCAGGGAAGCTAACATCCAGCGATTGATCAATGTTTGTCTGCCGGAGTTAGTTTCACTCGCAAGAAGCGGGGGAAGTAGAGTTCAAGGTTTTCGAAAAGACTCTCGAGTTGAAAAGTATTGGAACAGTAGGTCAATGCCAACCCATCGGCTGTTTGCTCAGGATGAGCTTTCGCAGCATAAAGCATCTGCTCGGGGTCGTCTGACTTGATTTTCTTGGGTTCGTAGAAATCTTCGAGTTCCGACCAGGGCCCGGTCAAGGCTTGGGCGGTACGAAATCCAATCGGCGATAGTGGAAAGCCAGCGAATTGAAACTGAACATAGCACTCTAAGTCAGAAAAATAGTGAACCGTAAACTCGGTCTGGCCTCCCTTAAAGAGAGGTGACGGCGGTTTGGTGAGCTTTTCTTGATCGACCCACCCAGCCTCGGCACCGGCCCACCATTCGGGCCGCGAGAGATCGCCTTCAAACGCCTCCTTCAGCTGCCATCGCACGAGATGCACGTCGTGATCTTCGTCGCGCACGCTAAACGCGATCACGTGATCACCGTCTCGTACGAGACTTGCCGAGCCAACCAAGACGCCAAACGGATTTTGAGGTGCTGTGAGCTTCCGCACCTTCCAACCGTCCGGGCTTGCATCGAGATTCTCAATCAAAACCGCTCCCCAACCGGTGACCTCAAAGGCGAGTTTGCGATTGGCATCGCGGGCTCGCATCATGAACATCAGCAATTTGCCATCGACGAGAAGAGAACCGCCCGGCCAGAAGAATTCCTTTCCTTCATCGGCAATGAATGACTTCGGCTTGCCATCCTCCTCTCGCCAAAAGGCTTCAAACTTTGCGATCGTCGGGTCGTAGCCTGTTTGGAGGCCAACGCTGTTTCGGACCATTGTGGTCCCACGCCGCTCACCAGGAGTCGTGGGAGCAACAAAGCTATCTCCGAAAAACCAGGCGACTCGCCCTCCTCCCAAGTCGACCGAATAGGCGTCATCACCGCCGAGCCATTCGGGATCGCGATGGAACATCGCATCGGCCTCCGGCCAGTCCGAGGCCGTCACTTTTAGATCATTCTGAGTGGAGTGGGCTTCTTCACCGCGCGCCGCACTGGCCGCCAAAGTGACAGCTAAACCGAGGAATCCAGTCCAGACAAGCATGCATATATAGTCGCGTCGGACATTAGAACGAGTTCTCATAAGAGTTTTTACCTGAGATAAGAAGCGAAAAGTGGCAGCGCCATCTGTTGGAGTCGGCCTAAGGTTTGGAATTCAATAGAGGTTCGAGGTAATCGCCGACGAGGTCTGCCCACATGCGGCCATGGTCATAAAGTCCTTTCGGGCTGAAGTGAATTCCAGCACCGCCTAAGTCACGGCGATCGCCGGTGAGGGTATCCGTGTCTGGGCCTTGGAGTGCGATTCCCGATTCCCAAAGTCGTTGTTGGGCGGTGCGCACAGTGTCGAATCGTGGTTTTTCGGGATTGTGGTACGAGGCCTGGGCGACGAACCAAGGAAAATACCATCCCGCCTGTTGTTGCGATTTCTTAATAACGTTGCTGAGCTTGGCGAAATATTCTTCCGATGGCATCGCGACGTCGCTCTCTCCCTGATGCCATAACAGCGCGCGAAATCCAAAAGGCCCCAATTGATGGATGCGAGTCATCATCCACGGAAACAAGTCGCCGTCTGGCTGCCATCGGTTAACGCTCGTGCCGCCAAAGCCTGTTGTTGCCACGCCAATCGGAACGCGAAAGCGTTCATACATCGCATCGCCAAAGGCGGGCCAGAAGCTGCCGCCTTGGCTCTTGTCGGCCACGCCAAGTTGCGGGTCGTCGGCAAGTTGCCATTCATCACCACCGAACGAAGCGACCATTCCCGACTTCTGTTGCGTGCGAATTTCACCGCAATTGGTTGAATTCGATTGCCCGGCACCGACGAAGACTTCCCCCATACCAAAGTGTTCGACCTTCAGGTCGGCAAGCACCTTGTCTTGTTTCATGGCTTCGAGATCAAGCGTATACCAACCTCCCGCGGCGAGAGGTAGCACAGCCGAGAAACTCCGCGTTGCTTGCTCGACAGGAACGGTTTGCCACTTGCCTGCAAGTTCACCGTCGATTGACTTTCCCGTGACGCGAATGCGAATCTCACTCGCGTCGGTTGTCGTGTGTCCGCTCACACGGAAGGCCCCAGCCTTTGTGCTTGATCTCTGGAATACCTGGAAATTACGCGGCGAATAGAGTTGGAGCTTGGCCAGAGTTGGCTTAGGGACAAGCGAACTTATTTGCTCACGTTCAGCAGGTGAGACATCGCCAATTGAGAGATTTAAGGATTTATTTTCACGAGGAGCCAGTGAAACTTGACACACTTGATGCGACCCTTCCCACGGCCCCCACAATTTGTCGCAGCCAAGAATCTTGAGCCGTGCGTTACCACCTGCCAAGGCAACTTCTGTCCAGGACTCGTTGACTGGCACAGCAAACGCCTTTCCGTTTGGATCGAACGCCGCTTCCAGGTCATTAGCGAACACAAAGAAGAAAACGAGCGGATCATCCGATTCATTGGCAAGTTGCCACGTCATCTCGGATTCTCCAAATTCATAACGTATCGATGCGGAGTCGCCTTTGGCGACGACGACGTTTTCAGAGGGTCGCTCGATCTTTGGCAACTTCACTGGCCCGCTTTGATAGAAATAGCTGCCACGCGATATCGCCACACCAGGCGCGAGAAACTCACGACCTTGAATTCGAAGGTTGGTCAAACAGCCGTCTGCTTCGATCCGCGCCTCGTAAAAAGCGCTTTTGATCGCAAGAGGACTTCCCTCTGTAACAATCGTAAGGTCCGCGACTGACACACCAGCAGTGAGAAACCAAAACGAAGGTAAGGTCAGCAAGAAAATCAGTGCTCGCAACATGGTGTCTAAGTCTCGAATGGGATCAACCAGTGTAGACAAAAGTCAGGCGTCACAGGCAGCAAGTGGTGTCTGCTTTCGATGCGGCGTTTATTCTAATAAAAGCAGATTACGATACCAGCGTGGCTACGGCGCAATGGCGACATTGTAATGGCACGAGACAACCCAGCACGGTGATTCCATCCGCGACTATACGTACTGGGTAATCGAAATCAATTGCTACAGCATTTAAGCTGCAACATTTAAGGATACGGCATTTTGCACTGCGTCGCTTTCAAATATCGGTGATTTGGTTTGACCGCTAGTTGGGCATCAGCAATAATCAAGGCTAGCGCATAGCTGAACGGCACAACAGTTTTGACTTCGCTTTTAAAATTGCTAGTCCAACTTGCCTTAGTTGGCTTCTTTTCGTTTTCAACTCATCAGCACGGAGTACCACAGTGAAAAGGTCACGTGGTTTGCAAGGTTTCACGCTCGTCGAATTGCTGGTGGTGATCGCAATCATCGGCGTTCTCGTTGCGCTCTTGTTGCCGGCGGTTCAAGCGGCACGCGAATCAGCGCGGCGCATGCAGTGTGTTAACAACTTGAAGCAAATAGGCATCGGATTCTTAAACCACGAATCGGCTCATGGCTTTCTTCCTGGCGCGGGTCGCAGTGCTTACTACGTCGGCGATCCCTTGTTGGGAGTGGGCCGTCATCAACCGGGCGGCTGGATCTACCAAATACTGCCTTACATTGAGCAACAGGCGGTCTACAACCTCACGAACGACGGCGACAAGGCTGGGATTACCCCCACTCAAAGAGCGCAATCGATCGTATTGCAAAGCACTCCGATCTCCTCGTTCAACTGCCCTTCACGTCGTCCGGCGGCACTAACGCCGTGGACTTTGGCAAACAGTTGGAATCCGCGCAACGGCGACCGCTCCTTGCAAGTCGCACGTAGCGACTATGCTGCCAACGCGGGAGATGGCGAAAAGGGAATGAGATCGTGGATTGAAGAGGAAGGCGAGTATGTTCAAAGGACTGAGTGGGTGTTTTATTCGAACTATGGGAGTCCAACGGGTAACGAATATCCCCCTTTTGATGGACAGACAGGGATTAACTACAATGGTGCGGAAATTCGATTTAAGGATATTCCGGACGGCACCTCTAATACTTATGCCGTCGGTGAGAAGTACATCAACGCAGACCACTACGAGACCGGCGTTGATCCCGGCGACAATGCGAGTATGTACCAGGGATTCGATTGGGACGTGAATCGCTGGACCTGCAAATCATTTCCGCCACTGCAAGATCGACCCAATTATGAAAAGTACGGCAGCTTTGGCAGCGCTCATAGTGGCGGTTTCAATGTGGTCAACTGTGACGGGTCGGTGTCGAATGTTTCTTTCGACATCGATTACGATGTTCATCGTCGCGCTGGGCATCGACATGATGAGGGCGGGATTCTTCCGGTGCAAGAAGAAGTTGAACCCGAACTTTGATTTCTTCGAACATTGATTGCGATCAGCATTTTTTCGTATTGGCTGTATATGACTATTAAGAGTTCTGTTTCAAGGATCTGCAATTCGGCTCTGCTGATTTCGGCGTGCCTTCCAATGTTTATCGGCTGCAGTCGCGGACCGGCCGCGGTCCACGTACCCGAAGTTGATCCTAGGCAAGCCGCCCAATTGGCAATGGAGCTTTACGACAAGGACCACGATGGCGAATTGACGGAAGCCGAGTTGGCGGCTTGCCCGGGCATCTTGGGCAACCTGTCGGTTTACGATTTGGACAAGAACGGTTCGGTATCGCAGGAAGAGATCGAAAAGCAAATCACCGAGCTCAGATCGTCGCGTGTGGGACTTACGATGTTGAGCGTGCAAGTGCGGCTTGATGGTCGGCCCCTGAAGGGTGCCAGAGTGAGGCTCGTTCCGGAAGCATACCTTGGCGATGAGGTGAAGGAAGCCTGGGGAACATCCAATGCACGCGGAATCGCAACGATGGATATTAAGGATTCGGACCTGCCAGAGTCAGACCACGGTCTGCTGGGAGTTCACTACGGCACTTACAAGATAGAAGTCACCCATCCCGACGTGCCGATTCCTGCCAAGTACAACACGCAGACGACCCTTGGCTACGAAACCGAAAAAGGCAATCCCGACTTTAGTGTGGACCTGAAAAGTCGTTGATGCTCGGAGACGCGAAGTGCGCGACGATCAGCGAGGCCTAAACGGTCCGCAATCTATAGATGTCACTCCCGCGCAGGCGGGAGCCCAGGACTAGATTCCCGCCT
>JBGTEU010000780.1:0-8455 GCA_041747595.1 Bythopirellula sp. | reverse complement strand
GCCGAGAAAAGTGGCGTGGATATTTTCACCGCCGACGATGGCCTTGATTGTGAACATATCGAAGAGCGGCAGAACGAGCCCGTCTATCAGCGACAGCTAGCCCAACCCACTTGCAAGAGTCTTTACTCCCTGTCGGTCTTGCACCCGGATGGGGGACTGGGACCCTGCTGCACGATGATCGACAAATGCGACGACTTCGGCGACGAAAGTGCCCCCGTCCGTGAAGTCTGGAACAACGAGCGTTACACGCTGGCGAGAAAGATGTTCGTCCCCGAGCTCTTGCACGAACTGCCCGCGGACCTCGAGCATCCTTGCCTTCACTGTCCGGTAGTTCACGTGCAGCCGCATTTGCAGGACTATCTGCACAACAATCCCCGCCTCGATTTCGACGGCGTGCTCCGCACGCAAAACGCCGAAATGGCGATTCGTTCTAGCGGACCACGGAAGTCTCCTCCGCAGGAGTTGCTGCCCATTGTGGAGCTCGATCTCTCGACTTACGGAATTCAAGCGGAACATGCCCGGAACTCTTGCGAAGTCGCCGAACTGAGTAGTGTCGACCGCTAGCATAGTTAAGCCGCTCATGGACTCGCGTGAGAGATTGCCCCATAATGGTTCTTGCGATTCGCTCGACTGCCTATTCAGATCAGCAAGGAATCTGGCATTATGATGATAGCTCTTCGACTGCGTCTTCTGTTCGTCTCGACACTCGCCATGGTTACCGGCTGCTCGCAGTCGTCGGCGGCTCCCAATCTTCCCGATAAGTTCGGAATCTACGTGGCGGAGCTCTCGGGCAAGAATCACAAGCAAATTGCGTTCAGCTCCTGGCAGCAACTTTCGCATCCGCGTGTGTCGCCCGACCATCAATGGATCACTTTCACCCGTTACACTAAGAAGAAATGGAACGGGCTGGCCGAGGAAACGGGCGGCTACGCCGGCAGCGAAATCATGTTGGTTCGCATGGACGGAACCGACATGCAGACCGTGATCCCAGCCAAGGAAGGCAAGATGAATTGCGTGAGCAGTTGGGCCGACGATGGAAAATCGTTGATCTGGGTTTCCGACGACAATTCGGAAAACATTCCGTGGATCATGAAGATCAATTTGGCGACGCGGGAGATCGTTCGCCTCCCGACTCCCCCGGAGTTAAAAACGACCGATCCCCACATCGTGGGCGATCAAATGGTCTTTCCCGTCGTTGCCAAGAAAGTCGACAGCCTGTGGATGATGAATTTGGACGGCTCGAACTTGCGGCAGATCACGTTTCCCAAAGAGCCGACCGGCTTCCGCTGGGCTGCCCTGCCAGCGGGCGACTACGACCCCAAGCTCTCACCCGATGGCAAACAGGTCGCGTTTATGCGATTGAAGGGGAAAGATGATTGGCGGCTGTGGGTCGTCGACTTGGCAACCGGCGAGGAACGCCAACTGTCGGGACCCGACGACGTCGATATCGTTCCCGATTGGTCGAGTGATGGCAAACTGATAGCGTTTTCGCACATCAACACGAAAGACTTTCGGAAGATGGGCCTCTACACGATCAAGCCCGACGGCACCGATCGCAAGTTGTTGCCGATGCCGCGGGGCCAAGTCTGCAACCAACCGCAATTTTTTCCGGGCGAGGGTTCAGGCCCCACCGCGCGGATGATCTATCAATCGTTCAAAGTTCCCCAACTGCCCTGAGACGTCCGCCGTTGGCCTGAGACGCCCGCCTTCGGCAACGCTCAGTCCTGACTTGCCAGCGCCGCGGCGATCGTAATTCGCAGTGCTTGTAAGCTGGCTGGCTTAGTAACGCAGGCAGCCACCGGCTCGTGTTCGAGCAAAAGTTCGTGGGCGTCGGGATGGTCGGATATCAGCATGTGGCGTATCCCTGGCTCGGCCATTGAGTTACGACGAGCCTTCTTGTGACCACCGGCAGGAGAGGAAAGGGGATTGGGGGGAGGCGGGCGGTCGTTGCTGATTTGAGAACCGTGACTGGAGTTGCGTCGTAAGAGTCACTCGGTCGGTTCGTCCTTCGGCCACCACTGTCGCTACGCAATCGCGCACAGGACTCTCACCTCCGCCAACGTTTTCGAGTGAGCGCAACCCCGCAAACCGATCTATGGTCCGCTCGATCCGGCCGCGTATTCACCCATCGGTACGATTCCGGACTCCCAAACCTCGAGAATCGGCTCGACGATTCGCCACGACTCTTCGGCTTCGTCCCCGCGAATCGACAGAACGGCGTTGCCCTCCAGTATGTCCAGCAGCAGCCGCGCATAGGCCGGCAGTTGTTGTGGCGTCAACTTGGCGTTCAGCGCGACCGAGCGCAGGTCAAAGGGGTTTCCTGTGCCGTTGATGTTCAATCCCAGCTCCATGGAGTCCGGATCGATGCGAAGCCGCAGGACATTGCTGGCCGGTGCAGTGGACTCAAATGCCAGGTGTGGGACAGCCCTGTAATGGACGACGATTTCCCGCCGGTTTGCCGCCAGGACTTTCCCGGTCCGCAGCACGAACGGCACGCCGGCCCAACGCCAGTTGTCGATGAACAGCGTCACTTCGGCGAAGGTCTCGGTCTGACGCTTGGGGTCTACGCCCGGCTCATCCACATAGTTCGGCACGTCCCTGTCACCGACCCGTCCTTGCGTGTATCGGGCACGTTTGGTGTGTCGGACCACTTCTTCCGGACGGAATTGGCGTACGGCCCGCAGCACCTCGAACTTGCGGTCCCGGAAGTCGCGGTCGTTAAACGCGACGGGCGCTTCCATAGCGACCAAGCAAAGCAGTTGAAGAAGGTGGTTCTGGATCATGTCGCGAAGCGCGCCGGCTCGGTCGTAGTACCCAGCCCGTTCCTCCAAGGCGATCGTTTCGTCCCACAGGATTTCCACCCGTTCGATGTGGTCGCGGTTCCATAGATACTCGAACACCCGGTTCGCGAAACGCAGGCCGAGAACGTTCTGAACGGTCTGGATGCCGAGAAAGTGGTCAATACGGAATACCGAGCGTTCGGGGATCGTCGATTGCAGCAACTCGTTCAACTCTCGCGCCGAGGCAAGATCCTGGCCGAACGGCTTTTCGACGACCACCCGGCACTCGTCCGGCAGTTCCAATTCGGCAAGCGCGCCGAGCACGGGCTTGAAAACAGCGGGCGGCAACGCGAGATACACGGTGGTCGGAGCATCAACGTGCCCGATGGCGTCGCGAAGCTGTGCGGCGTCGGTTACGTCGGCTTGGCGATACTCCAAAGTATCGACAAGGGCTTTTCGGGCTTCCGTCGAAACGTCGGAGGCGCCTTGTTCGAGGCGATTCGCGATGTGCTGTCGAAAACGTTCCGGCTCCCACTCGTCCCGTGCGATGCCCACGATCGATCCAGAGGGAAGCTGCTTCGACTCATTAAGCTTGGCCAACGCGGGCATGAGATAGCGAGCAGTCAGGTCGCCTGTCGCGCCAAGAATGAAGAATAGTGCCTGCATCACGGTACCTCCTTACGATCGACGAACGACTGAGGAATCGTGGCGCCCGGATAGTTTGCCGAGGCTATCGGCTATTGAGGGCTGCCACACATCAGGAAATCGGCGGTAGTCACGTCTCAAGGAGACCTTATCATATACGTTTCCTGCCGTTAGTCGCTCCTTAGGGACGCTGCAGGTTCAAAGCCCACGTTGCGCACGGTCGAGACTTAACATCCAACCCGAAAGAGCTGGGATCGCATGGCGCGAAACGACGACACGCCTGAGCATCGGCGCATCGCCGCAGCAACCAAGCCCGGACCCTGGAAACTATGGGGGCCGTTCCTCTCCGAACGGCAGTGGGGCACGGTCCGTGAGGACTATTCGGCCGACGGCGACGTCTGGCGTTCGTTCCCGCACGATCATGCTCGCAGCCGCGCCTACCGGTGGGGCGAAGACGGATTGCTCGGCATCACGGACCAAAGGTGCAGACTTTGTTTCGCACTGGCACTATGGAACGGACGCGACCCGATACTTAAGGAGCGCCTGTTCGGCCTGACCAATCCACAGGGAAACCACGGCGAGGACGTCAAGGAGTTGTACTATTATCTCGACGCAACCCCGACCGCCAGCTATTTGAAAGGGCTGTACAAGTACCCGATTGCAGAATTCCCGTATGAAGAGCTGATTCGGAAGAACGCCGTGCGTGGTTTCCACGACTCTGAGTTTGAGATCATCGACACCGGCGTATTCGACACCTGCCTGGCCGACGTCATGGCCGAGTATGCCAAGGCTGGTCCAGAAGATGTCTTGATCCGCGTGACGATCACCAACCATTCACCGGCCGCCGCGACACTGTACGTATTGCCGACGATCTGGTTTCGCAACACTTGGAGTTGGGGCGGCGGATACGAAACGGGGTGGGGTAAGCCAAACATCCGCCATGATGGCAACAGCATCGTGGCCGAACATGCCAACCTGGGTAACTACCGCCTCGACGCCGAGGGGACTGAGCACTGGCTGTTCACCGACAACGAGACCAATGCCAAACGGCTGTTCCGTGCATCGAACGCCACGCAGTTCGTGAAAGACGCGTTCCACGACTACATAATTCTCAGTCACACAGACGCGGTGAATCCGGACCAGCGTGGAACCAAGGCAGCGGCCGTCTACAAAGTCGAGCTGGACGCGGGCCAGTCGGCAACACTTCGGCTGCGGTTGCGATCTGCGAATCCTACCACTCCCGCGTTCGGAAAAGACTTCGACGCGACATTCGCCGAACGAATAATGGAAGCCGACCAGTTCTATCAAGCGCTGGCGCCCGATCTGCCTGATGCGGAGCGAGTCGTCTTCCGCCAGGCGAACGCCGGCCTGATCTGGTCACAGCAATTCTATTACAATCACGTCCGCGATTGGACCAGCGGAGATCCAGCACAGCCAGCGCCCCCGGTCCATCGCACCCATCCGAACCACGATTGGTCGCATCTGTTCGCGCGCGACATCCTCTCGATGCCCGACAAATGGGAGTTTCCTTGGTTCGCCGCGTGGGACACGGCCTTCCATATGATCCCGCACGGGGACCTCGATCCCGCGTTCGCCAAGGACCAACTATTGCGATTCCTGCGCGAGTGGTATCAGCACCCGAACGGCCAGATACCGGCCTACGAGTTTAACTTCGCAGACGTGAACCCACCGGTGCATGCCTGGGCCTGCCGGCGGGTATACGAACGCGATGGAAAGCAAGACAAGACTTTCTTGAAAAAGGTGTTTCCCAAGTTGGCTCTGAATTTCACTTGGTGGGTGAACCGCAAGGACAACACCGGCAAGCACCTGTTCTCGGGTGGCTTCCTCGGCTTGGACAACATCGGCGTGTTCGATCGGTCTCACGCCCTGCCGACCGGCGGGCACTTGGAACAGGCCGACGGCACCGCCTGGATGGCCTTCTTCTGTGCGGAAATGTTGGTCGTCGCCCTGGAGCTGGCCATGGATGACCCGGCCTACGAAGACATGGCGAGCAAGTTCTTCGAGCATTACGTCGCTATCACCGATGCGGTCAACACGCTCGATGGCGCCGGACTTTGGGACGACGAAGACGGCTTCTATTACGACCATCTCCACCTAGATGGGAAATTGATGCCGCTAAAGGTGCGATCGATGGTCGGGCTGATCCCGCTGTTCGCCACCGAATTAATCACGCGAGAGAACCTCCAGAGGTTGCCCAACTTTCGCCGCCGGCTGAGTTGGGTCGTGCGTCATCGATCCAAGGTGGTGGGGCATCTCGATCTACCTGATCCCGATGCACCGATCGATCGGTCGACGTATCTGCTCACGCTCCCTTCTCAACGGCAGCTTGAACGCCTGTTGAGGTACGTCTTTGACGAAAGGGAATTTCTCTCGCCGTTCGGCGTGCGGTCGCTCTCGCGCGTCCATGTCGAGCAGCCCTATGTCTTTCGCGCAGGCGATACCGATCACATCGTCAACTACGTTCCAGCGGAAGCGGACAGCGGGCTGTTTGGCGGCAACTCGAATTGGCGCGGGCCGGTGTGGTTTCCCATGAACTTTTTGCTGGTCGAGGCGCTCCGCAGATACGCCGTCCACTACGGCGACAGCTTCAAAGTCGAATGTCCGACCGGCTCGGGTCACTGGCTCACACTCGACAAGGCGGCTGACGAACTTGTGCATCGGCTCATCCGGTTATTTGTGCCAGACGCCTCGGGGCAGCGACCTTGTCATGGATCGGTTCGCCGCTATGCCGACGATCCACACTGGCGCGACCTGATTCTTTTCTATGAGTATTACGACGGAGATAAAGGGCGCGGATGCGGGGCGAGCCATCAAACGGGCTGGTCGGCGCTCGTGGCCAGCCTAATCCGAGACTGCCTCTCGCCCTAAGTTGACGGCGGTCGGCCTTAAGCGCGCAGGAGGGCGTGTCCGGAGCGCGCTACCGACTGGCGCCAAGCTCCGTCGGTCCGACATGCATGAGGAAGCCTCTGCGGTAGCCGCCAGCTGAAATGCAACGCCGACCAAGTGTCCGAACGGGCAACTGCTGATGCGCGGAAATTCCAATCGCCTCAAACCGCCTAACTCATTGTAACTCAGGCGTTTACGGCGAGAGGTGTAATTGGCCCGACCATCAGCATGGCGGCAACCCCTGACTCTTATTTGAGAGTCAGATAAACAGCTTATCCTCTCGACCAGCTCGGGGCTGATTTTTGGATATGATTCAGTGATGTGGCAATTTGCTCAGCTTGACGATTAGCGAGGGTCTTACAATGTTAGCGCGGCTTGACGTGGCAATCCTCACTGTTGTGATTGCGGTACTGTATTCGCTTGGCAGCGCCCAAGGGGAGGGGACCCGCCCGCGCGCCCGCGACCTTGGAATCGCGCCGGGTGAGCTTACTCCCGGCCCGCTCAATGCAATTACTGACGTCGCTGGTGTCGCCGTGGGACACGTAGCGCTGACCGACGGAAACAGGGTCTTCACGGGTGCGACCGCGATCGTGCCTCACCCGGGCAATATGTTTCAGGAGAAAGTGCCGGCGGCAATCGTGGTCGGCAACGGGTTCGGCAAGCTCGTCGGTTCGACCCAAGTTGAGGAACTCGGGGAACTTGAGACGCCCATCTTGCTTACCAACACGCTGAATGTATGGGAAGCGGCTGCAACCCTTGTCGATGACACTCTGGCGGCACCGGGAAACGAAGCCGTGCGTTCGGTCAACCCTCTTGTGGGCGAGACGAATGATGGTTGGCTCAATGACATTCGCCAGCGGCCGTTGCGAACCGCACACTTTCGCGAGGCCCTCCGCTCGGCCGCGTCCGGGCCGGTCGCGGAAGGCTGCGTGGGAGCCGGCGTCGGTACCATGACCTTCGGATTCAAAGGAGGCATTGGAACATCATCGCGAAAGGTCACCGATTCGGACTCCATATTCGTGGTCGGGGTGTTAGTTCAAACGAACTTTGATGGACGATTGACTATCGATGGGGCGCCCGTGTGGCGCGAATTCACAGCGGCGTCGGACGGCGGCGACAACTCGCCGGCGCGCCACGGTTCGTGCATGATGGTGGTGGCGACAGATGCCCCTCTCGATGCACGACAACTAAAAAGACTAGCCCGACGCGCATTAGTGGGAATGGGGCGCACAGGTGCGAACTTCTCAAACGGTAGCGGAGATTACGTGGTCGCGTTTTCGACAGCCAAGTCGGTGCGCATCCCCTATAATCCTCGAACTAAGACGCGCAAGACAGTCGTACTAAATGACGCTGCGATTACGCCGCTATTCGAGGCCGCTGCAGACTCGACTGAAGAAGCAATTCTCAACGCGTTAATCCGAGCGACAACGACTCGAGGCAGGGATGGCCACGTCGCTGAAGCAATTCCAATCAACAAGCTGAAGCAGGCCCTTGCCAAATACGGCCGCGGCAAAGTTGACGGCAAATAGTGCCGGGCTCTCGTAACGACTTACAGCGACACCTGCAATGCACCAATCAATTGGGCGACCAGCACCTGGGAAGCCGTCTTATTGCCTTGGTGGATCTTCAATGTGGCGCATCACAACCTATCAATTCGCTCGGCACGGGGCCGTAGAATCGCGAATGACAAGCTGTGCAGCCACTTTGACCGTCGTCGGAAAATCGCCATAGGGCAAGTTGCCGTCGATGCGGCTCATAATAAGATCGGCGGCGAGTCGGCCGATTTCGTGCGGCTGTTGACGCATCGTGGTGAGCGGCGGATCCATGGATGGCGCAAAATCGAGGTCCGCAAAACCGACGACTGAAAGATCGCGTGGAATGTCGATTCCCATTTCGTCGGCGGCTTGATATACATACTGCGCCTCGTGATCGGACGCTGCGAATACGGCTGTCGGCCGGAGATCGTCCGCCAGTAGTTGGCGCGCGACCTCCAGGCCATTGGTACCCTGTGTATTGAGGCGCCAACTTTTCATTTGTACATCGCCGTTGCGGCTCACCGCATATTCGAATGCGCTGCGGCGCTTTACAGCCCAAGTTTGCGAGGGCGTTTCACGACTGGAGAG
>JBGTEU010000779.1:0-6389 GCA_041747595.1 Bythopirellula sp. | reverse complement strand
GGTGGTCAGCCTTTTGCCTGGTACACGGGATATCCGCAGCCGATCATTAACAACTATCCCTATGGTCACCGATATTGGTGAGCCATGTGAAGTCTTAGCCGCAGGCGGCAGCCCGCGGTATGTCGCTGATTCGGCCGACTTCCGCCTGCGGCTACCATTGAAACAGTCTTGCTTATGATCGCGTACGGCTGCGAGCGGCGCGGCATGCTTCCAAAAGACCCGGGAGATGCTTGGGGTGTTTAACTCCCACTGCCTCATGGCTGAGCTCCTGGTAGAGCTTGCGGGCCTCGGAGATCACTTCGGCACCGATTTCGGACGGATTGAGATTCGCCAAGATCCGAGTCGCGCTGGCTACGCCGACCCAATCCTCGGCAATCGTGGCGTGAAAGAGTCGCTCGATGATGTCCAATTGACAATCGACAATTTGTTCGACGCGGCGCGAGTCGGTAGCAAGTCGCGCATGAAGTCGCGACAGAATCGGCAGCGAGGGATAATCAGTGGTATCCATGGAGGGATAGTTTGCTCGGGTTCGATTACGCGGCGATGCGAGGGGGGTGTTGCGCGCCGCCATGCGTCTTGCGGATCACCTGCGGAATTAACCGTTCGGTGGCCATCCGGGCGAGGCCCGCCATCGCCGACAATTCCACGTCGGTGGAGTTGGCAATCGCGATTCGCGCCTGCCGCAACACCACCTGGGTTGACCGAGCCCGCACGTATCCGCGTGCCTCGGCGAGGGTCATGCCGTCCATGCGTCCAGCGACCAATTGGCAGACTTCGGCAAGGCATTGCTCGGCAATCTGACGGACGAGGGGTTCGTTATTTGGGCTGCGATTTCCCAGTAGCAGACGGATGATTTTCTTGAACAAGGGTAGCTCCTTCGGCCTTGAGTAAGCTCACCAGAGCGGTGCCGTGGCAGCCAATCCCTGTGAACCGGTATCAATAGAATCGAGTCCCTCTTACTGACGACTGCAACAGTTCGGATTTGCTTGGCTGGCTCGCCGCATCTGCCAAAGTGGCCATAAATTGCCTGTTTTACGCAATCTGTAAAAGGGTCAGACTTGACCGAAGTCCCGTGATTGCTTAACTTTGCACGAACGGACGCGAAAATCGGTCTAACACCCTCAAGAACGGCGGGTGATTGCACCGAATATACGTTGCGAAGCGCTCAGGCACCCTGTCCTGAGCCAGAAATTAGGCGCCGTGGCCAAGTGGCTAAGGCAACGGATTGCAAATCCGTCATCCCCGGTTCGAGTCCGGGCGGCGCCTCATGTCAAAAAGGGCTGCTTGCATTTATCCTATTAGGTGCAAGCAGCCCTTTTTTATTTGTCTCATCCCGCTCGCCAAGCCACGAATCATTCTTCCTCTTGCAAAGTCTAGCCATGCCGTTCATCAACGACGATTTTTTGCTCCATACAAAGACTGCCCGCCGGTTGTACCACGAATTTGCCGCTCACGAGCCTATTCTCGATTATCACACCCACTTACCGCCGGATGAGATGGCTGCCAACAGCCCTTTAGGCGACCTGGCTTATGCATGGTTGGGTGGCGACCATTACAAGTGGCGGGCGATGCGTGCCAACGGTGTGGCCGAGAAATTTTGCACCGGAGATGCCAAGCCCTACGAAAAATTTCTCGCCTGGGCGCGTACGGTACCGCAGACGTTGCGGAATCCGCTCTACCATTGGTCACACCTCGAACTGAAGAGATATTTTGGCATCGACGAACTCTTGGATGAAAAGAGCGCACCGCGGATTTGGGAACAAGCAAACGAGCGGCTGCAGAGCGGCGAGCTCACGCCCCGCGGGATCTTTGAAAAGTTTCGGGTTCGCGCGGTCTGCACCACCGACGATCCCACCGACGATCTCGCGGCTCACCGCCAGATCGCCGAGAGCGATTTGCCAACCGGCGTGTTTCCGACGTTCCGGCCCGACCGGGCGTTGGAAATCGATCTCACCGACCAGTTCAACGCCTGGGTCGACAAACTCGCCGCGGCGAGCAATGTGTCGATTACCAAGTTTGCCGATCTCTTGGCCGCGCTCAAACAGCGGCACGACTATTTTCACGAACTTGGCGGCCGTTTGTCAGATCACGGTATCGACAGTTGTTACGCCGACTTCTGCGACGAGAAAACGGTGGCAACGATATTCGATATGGCCCGCGCGGGCAAACAAGTCTCGCCTGACGAACAACGGCAGTTTGCAAGTCACCTGATGGTGTACTTCGGGCAGCTTAACGCCCAAAAAGGTTGGACGATGCAGTTGCATCTGGGAGCGCTGCGGAACACGAACTCACGGATCATGAAAGCGATTGGCCGCGACGCGGGTGGGGATTCCATCAGTGACGTACCCCAGGCCGAGGCGCTAGCGCGATTCCTCGACCGACTGGATCGGGAGGATTCGCTCCCCAAAACGATTTTGTACAATCTAAACCCGGCCGCCAATTATGTGATCGCCGCGATGATCGGCAGTTTTCAAGATGGCGAAATCGCCGGCAAGATTCAGATGGGTTCCGGCTGGTGGTTTCTGGATCAGTGGGAAGCGATGCAATGGCAAATGAACGCCTTGTCGAACCAAGGTCTGCTTGCGCGGTTCATTGGGATGTTGACCGACTCACGGTCGTTTCTTTCCTATCCGCGGCACGAATACTTCCGCCGTTGTTTGTGCGATTTGCTCGGCACCGACGTCGAGAATGGCGCGATCCCCGACGACGATGCGCTATTGGGCCCGATGATTGGTAACATTTGCTTTAATAACGCCAAGGAATATCTGGGTTTGGCCGTGTAGGCTTTAATATAGTTTTTGGCTCGTTCTGATATTCGGGGTATAATTGAGCAGACCATTCTCGGAGGAATATTATGATTCTGCCTGATTTTCTTACTCGTGACGCCGACGGCTCAATTCACGTCACGAACCATCGCATCGGGCTTGAACATCTCGTCCATTACTACGAAGAAGGCTATTCTCCAGAAATGTTGGTCAGCGAGTATCCTTCGCTCGGTTTGGCGGAGATTCACAAGATAATTGCCTTCTATCTCGAAAATCGAATTGAAGTGGATGCTTATATCTCGAAGTGCCAGGAGCAACTCGACACTCTGCGAAATGCATCGCACGTAGGTCCCTCATTAGCCGAGCTTCGTCTCCGATTGCAAACCACGACCGGAGCCGATGGACTTTGAAATGGCACTGGCGTTCGTGCTCGACGAGAATGTTCCCAGTCGGATCTGGACAGCGATTCAACGCCACAACACAGTACACAACGAATTCCTCAACGTAGTTCGCGTGGGCGAGTCGCATGAACTGCCCTTTAGTTCAGACGACCCTTCCATACTTCTTTGGGCAGAGCAAAAAAACCGTCTACTGCTTACTTTAGATAAGAGCACGATGCCAGTTCATCTCGCCAAGCATCTTGTTGAAGGTCATCACAGCCCTGGAATTCTTATGCTAAATGCAAATGCGTCCACTGTACGATGTCTCGAATATCTTGTTTTGGTGGCATATGCCAGCGAAGGAGTGGAATGGCAAGACCGAATTGAGTACATTACTTGATCGTACGACGTTCCTTCATACTAACAGTTAATGTCTGAAAGGCATTTTCAGTGTCCATTTCCCCCATCTTCGAGAAATTAGAATCTACCGGCGTGCTCGCCGTGTTGGTGATTGACGACGCGGCGGACGCGGTGCCTCTTGCTCAAGCGCTGCTCACCGGTGGGGTGAATGCGATGGAACTCACATTGCGTACCGACGCAGCCGTAGCTGCGCTCAAAGCGATTTGTAAGTCGGTTCCCGAAATGCTGGTCGGCATAGGTACGATTCTCATGCCCGAGCAAGTGCGAGAAGTGGCAGCGGAAGGGGCGGCGTTTGGGGTTTCGCCGGGGATCAATCCGAAGGTCGTGGAGGCGGCGATTGAAAGTGGCCTGCCGTTTGCGCCAGGAATTGCGACTCCCAGCGAAGTGGAGTTGGCGCTGAGCTACGGCTGCCGGCGCTTGAAATTCTTTCCCGCGGAATCACTTGGAGGACTCGATTATCTACGGGCGATGTCGCCGCCGTACCACCATTTGGGCGTGAAGTATGTGCCGCTGGGGGGCGTAGGGCCAAGGAATTTGGCGGAGTATATTGCCGACCCTTTGGTGGCCGCCGTGGGTGGTTCGTGGTTGGCACCCCGCGATAAGATCGCCGCCAAGGATTGGCGGGCCATCGAGCACAACGCTCGCGAAGCCCGCGAAATCATCGATCAAGCGCGTGCGCAAGCTTAGCCGCAGTATTCGCTCGCGGCGGCGTAGCCCAACAGGCGACGATTGCCGACAGGACCGACAGCACCGTGAACAATTCCAGCGAAGGGGTGAAGCTGCCGAGATAATCGGCGCTTACTCCCATGATCACGGGGCCGATCGCGCTGGCTGCCACGGCAGCGGTGAGCGAAATCCCGCGGATCTTGCCCAGGTGTGCTCGGCCGAAATATCGAGCCCAGACCGTCGCCCCCACTACCGAGATCAGCCCCTGGCCGCAACCGAAGACCCCATAGCTAAAAATCAACATCGAAAGTTCGCCAGGAAGTGTAAGTGCCCAACATGCGAGCCCCAACAGTGCCATCGCTGAGGCGAGCAGCCAGCGCATGGCCAGTCGATCGGCAAGTATGCCGCCGACGACTTGCGTTCCCGCTGTTACGAGGGCCATCACAGTTAACGCGCGGGTGGAATCTTGCACCGTAAAACCGCTTGTTTGGAACAGCGCGACCAAGTGGAAGATAAGCCCCGTGCCAATCGCTGCCCAAATCACAGTCGTCAAAAGCAAAATCCAGTAGCCGCGGTGTTGCATCGCCTGGTTGACCGTGAATTCATTGCCGTAGCTAAACGGCTTGTACCGCTGCGAAGCGTGAAATCGCATGCCGTCGGGAATCTGCCCCAGTTCGCGGGGCGATTGCCGGAAGAACAAAGCCATCAACGGCAAGAATCCGCCGGCGATGATCGCACCGAACACCAAATAAGTTCCTCTCCACCCCACGGATTCGATCAACAAGAGAATCGCCGTGGGAATCACTGCGGTCGCGGCGGCCATGACGATTTGTGCGACGCTACAAACCGTGCCGAGCCGGCTGTCGAACCACGCGGCCAAGCTGTTGCTGGCCAGCAGCGTCATCGTGCCGGGGCCAAAGAGGCGTAAGAATGTAAACGCCAAAAAGAGCGTCAGGGTTCCGGTGGCTTCGGCAGCGAAGACGCACGAGAGCCCCATCGCGGTGAAACCGTAAAGCGTCATCCGTCGCAGGCCCCAGCGGTCCACCAGTGCGCCGACAAAAGTCAGTCCCAACGCTGCCAGCAATGTGGCGAGCAAATAAGTCGCCGAGAGCGCGGTCTTACTCATGCCGAACTCGCTGATGAACGCCTCGTTGAAATAACTCACGCCGTAGGTTTGGCCGGGAGTGGTCGTGAGCATCATCACGATGGCAAGCGGCAAAATCATCCACCCGTAAAAAATCGGGTGAGATTCCGTGGGTCGAGGGACGGTTAGACCGCGAGTCGTGGAAATCGAAGAAGCGGCTAAGAGTTCCGTGAGTTCAGCAGAGGGTGTCGACATCGAAGTACGTTCGTAAAAGGCCGCAAGCAGCCACTAGGAATCAAAGGCAATAACCAAGGATCGTACACAAAGGGTCGAGACACTAGCGCAATGCCGCAGGTTCAGCAAGGCCACTATCGAGGGTGAAAGGAGTCGTCCGTTCTGTTATCCTGAAGTTGTTCCTGGTGGCCGGTGCAGGTTTTGCTATCAACGGTGCTGGGGGTTTCCACATAAACGAAATTTCACGCGGTAGATCATGGCGTCGGCTGAACCCACCGGTGGCGATACACCTCGCAAAGAAACTCGCTCCGCCGCGATTGTCGCGTGGATGCACGACCATTTCTTGTGGTTGTTGGTGGGGAGCTATCTCATTGCGGCGGTGTTGCCGGGGCCTGGCTTGATGCTCCGCCGATTCTCCTGGGGCAACCCTTACGCGGGAGAAATCACGGCCCCCATGCTGTTGTTGGCGTTGCTTTTGTTCTGCGCGGCGGCGGTCATTCGTTGGGAGCAAATGTGGGAACTTCTCGAGCGGCCTGGCGTGCTAGTGTTGGGATTGCTCGCCACGTGGCTCGTCCCGGCTTTGTTTGTCACGGTGTTGGGAAATGTCCTGCCAAATTTGCTGGAGCCCGACGTCATGAGCGGCTTGCTGGTGGGGCTCGCACTCGTGGCGGCGATGCCCGTGGCGAATTCCTCGGTCGCTTGGACGCAAAACTCACGGGGGAATGTGGCGCTCGGTCTGGGGTTGATCGTGCTCACGATCGTGGTGAGCCCCGTCGCCACGCCGCAAATGCTCAAGCTGATGGGGCTCGCGCTCACCGAAGAAGCCACCGACCAGTGCGA
>JBGTEU010000778.1:0-1860 GCA_041747595.1 Bythopirellula sp. | reverse complement strand
CAACGCGCCGCGCTTCGCAGCGCGATTCGGGGCGATTCTCGACAGCTCACTCATTGCCCGACAACTCTACGGCGATCAGCAGGAAGCCAAGGAAATCTACCTGATGGCCGAAGAATTGATAGCCACGGCGATCGCGAAGCGCGATTCTCACTGACCGCTGCTAGGGAGTTTCCGCCGGCGCTTCGGCCTGGGCGGACTTTTTCTCGGCCTCGGCGGGATTGCCCTTCTTGAAATCGAGCGCCGCGGAGTTAATGCAATAGCGCATCCCCGTCGGATGGGGTCCGTCGTCAAACACGTGACCCAAGTGGGCATCGCAGCGCGAGCAACGCACCTCGGTCCGTACGCCCATCCTGGCACTGCGATCGACGTGCTCGCTGACGCTCTCTTCGTCGGTCGGCTTGGTGAAGCTGGGCCAACCCGTTCCCGAATCGAACTTCGTTTGCGAACTGAACAAAGGCAAGCCGCAGCGGACGCATTTATACAACCCGGCCGCCTTGTTGTTCCAATAGGCATTTTCAAACGGCCGCTCGGTGCCGAATTCGCAAGTCACGTAATATTGTTCGGGCGTGAGTTTCTCTTTCCAATTCACTTTGCTGAAATCGGTATCCTCGGGCATTGTTTCCTCCTCTTCCTCGTCAGCGGTCTTAAGCTTGTCAGCAAACGCCTGACGAAACTTTTCAAGCTTGGGCTGAATGATGAACCGGCAGTAGGGCTGCTCGCCGTTCAGCTCATAATATTGTTGATGATAATCCTCGGCCGGATAGAAGGCCTCGAACGGACTGATCTCGGTCACGATCGGGTTGGCAAACGCCCCCGACTCATCAAGCTTTTGCAAGTATTTTTCGGCGAGTTCTTGTTGTACTTTGTCGTGATAAAAAACGACCGAGCGGTATTGCGTGCCGACGTCGTTGCCTTGTTGATTCAAAGTCGTGGGATCGTGCGTCTTCCAAAACACTTCCAAAAGTTCTTTGTAAGAAATCTTGTTGGGATCGTATTCGATGTGAATCACCTCCGCGTGCCCCGTGCGGCCGGTGGTCACTTGCTTGTAGGTGGGATTCTTCCGCTCCCCGCCGCTGTAGCCGGAGACCACGCTCTTAACCCCCTTGAGTTCAAGGAACACCGCCTCGGTACACCAAAAACAGCCCCCTCCGAAAGTCGCTTCTGAAAGCTTGGCCGGTTGCGGGTTGCGGTCGTTCATGTTTTCCTTCTCCGTTCGAGTTGTTGGCTCGGCTTGGGTGATCGGCAGAGCTGCGGTCAGGCCAATGACGGCGCCGAGTGTCCCCATGACGACAAGTAGACGATAGAATTGCCGTGTGTTTTTCATGTGCGTTCAATGTCTCCAGAGAGGTCGGCCGGAGCGCAGGTTTCTGCCGCTCTCGCGACCGTTATGAATTGGCTTCGATGCACAACGTCGACTCAGGTTTCAGTCCCCATCAGAAACTACACCGATTTTATCCACGCCGGGACGAAAAAACATCCTACCCCCCAAAGGCTGGGACTTTCTTTACCGTGGACATGCTTTATCGTAAACATGTCTCATCTTGGACGGACCGGGCCAGACGGCGCGGCAGCATGGGCTATTCCCCAGCTAGCATACGCACGTCAAGAAGGTTTGGTTCTCACTAAAATGTCACTCGAAACGAATTCAGAATCATTTTTGCTGAGGATTTCGTAACCTCACTTGTAGGCCGAATCGCATTAGGCGTAAGATGCAGATGGGAGAGCAATGGCTGGCTTTTTCACTCGTGTCGCCAATCTGGCTGCCGTAGGCGGCTCTTCCAGGCGGCCTGGATTGACGAAGGACAGGAACCTTTTCATGAAAGTTGAACGGGGCCCCGATTGGCTGATCGTCCAGATTTG
>JBGTEU010000777.1:0-7090 GCA_041747595.1 Bythopirellula sp. | reverse complement strand
GAAGCCGCCGGATTGTTCGAGCAACTCGAAAAAGAAACCGAGAAGCTCGCTAAAACGCCCGAGGCCGATCAAAAACAATCGCTCGTGAAACTCAACGACATCGCCCGCCAACGCGAAAAACGCCGCAACGAGCTCGGCAATCAACAGGAACTGCGCAAGCAACTCGCCAAGCTCGACAATCTCAATCAAGGCCCCGCGGAAAAGATGGCTCAGGCCATGAAGAACGGCGATTGGCAAAAGGCGCTCAACGAATTGCAGAGCATCAAAGAACAACTCAACAAGGGTGAGCTCAGCGAAGAAGCAAAAAAGGCCTTGGAAGAGCAGCTGAAAAAACTGCAAGAAAAACTCGCCGAGAGTGCCAAGGCACACGAGCAGTCGATGGACGAGTTGAAAAAACAAATTCAACAGCAGCAAGAGCAAGGCAATCTGGCCCAAGCGGGGGATTTGCAACAGAAGCTCGACCAGATGCAGGCGCAGCAAAGCCAAATGGACAAGCTCAATAAGCTTGGCGCGAAAATGGCGGCGGCCTCCGAGGCGATGAAAAATGGCAACGCGTCCAAAGCCAGCGAAGCCATGGACCAAATGATGGAAGAAATGCAGGCCCTCGACCAGGAAATGAAAGAAGGGGAAATGCTCGACGCGGCCATGGCGGAGATGCAAGGCGCCAAGGAAGCGATGGCCTGCCAAGAATGCTCGGGCGACGGTTGCCAAAGCTGCCAAAGCGGCATGGCGGCCATGGGCAACAAGCAGAGCAACAAACCCGGTCCGGGAATTGGCAAGGGAACGGGCTGGGGCCAACGCGATGATAACGACATAGACGCCAAATTTCGCGATTCGCGGGTGCGTCAGGAAACGGGCCGCGGGGCGGCGATCCTCGCGGGGGAAGCGGATGGCCCCAACCTGCGTGGGCAAGTTTCCACCGCAATTCAAACCGAAATGGCCACCGAGGGGAGTACCCCAGCCGATCCGCAGGTGATCGAGCAACTCCCCAAATCACGCCGGGAGCACGCCGAGGAGTATTTTGACCTCTTGCGCGAAGGCCGTTAAATCTTGCTGATCGGCAAGCGAAATTTCTTTTGATTTCCCGCGAAATCGCAAAAACAGCTCCTGGGCTGGACAATCAGCGCAGGACAGTCAAACTGGGTGCACTATACTTGGATGGCTGGCATTTAGGGTATTGTTAAGTGGGATGACTGGGGGGACGACATCTGAATTGCTAGACTGCCCAACCCATCACTCCTATTCCTAGCGGCCCTCACCCAGCTCGCTTACCCGGTTCACTTCTTCGACGAGGACCCCGTCGTGTTTCAAACTTTCCACAAGCGCGTCAATGGTTTGACGCTCCTGGCGGTTTTGTGTTTTTTTCCTGGCGATGCAAAGGCTCAAGAATCGGCCGAGTCCGAAGCCGCCCCCGATGATTCTCCCAAATTTGCGGCGGTTGCCGGCGCGCACGAGCCGATCACGGCGGAACGCTTTGCGCCGTATCGCGACGAACTGATTGCCAGTGCGCGGGCGCTAGAACAAGCCTTGGGAGTCAATTCGCAACTCTCGCGAGATTGGAAGCGCTATCTCAAGTGGGATTTGCTCGAACCTCAATTGGCTGAAGATGCCCCCATCAGTCGTGCGAGTCTTGAGAACATTGCCATGGTGCTGCGGCGATTCCGCTCGAATCACCCTGGTTTGGAATTGCCCGTGTTTACGCGCGTGGCTGATGCCGTCGACCGCTACCGCGATCTCGCATTCTGGTATGCCTTGGCAGCGCGACGCGATACGGTGCCTCTGTACGAAACATTTGCCAAGGATCTCGACGAGCAACTCCGTCGCCACAGGGAAGCCCCCACCTCCGAGACGACGCTGCAAGTCGGTAAAGCACTCGGCACGATCGACTTTTTGGGTGAAGCCCCCGAACTGGTGGAAGTCGTGCGGGCCAGTTATTCGCAGCCCAATGTCTTGGCCGACGTTTCAACTGAAGCCCTCAACCAACTTGCTGGACCCGTGTGCCAAATTCGCGGCGTGCGCGACTGCATCCTGGGAACGTCGATCCGGGGCACGGCGGTGACCAATGGGCTCGTGACGTTCCAACCGCTCGAGGCAAACGAACGGATTGAGATCGACATGTTCCTGGCGGGAATCATCCGCTCGCGGACCATCGGTTACAATAAGCCGGTCAATATCCATGCCAGCGGCACGACCAACTACTCAGCAAGCAAGCGACTCTTAATTAGCGACGACGAATTTACGACCGCGGGCCTGTGGGTGGATGCCGACACGCGTACCCGAATTCATTCCGTGCAAAAAACGGGAGGAAAGCTTGGCAAACGTCTAATCGAGAAAATCGCCTGGAAAAAAGTCTACGAGAAAAAGCGGCAAAGCGAGCGGATTGCTTCTCGGCACGCCGAGGAAAAGATCGCCAGCAGTTTCGATAGCCAAGTCCTGACCGCGCTCACCAATGGCCGCGTGTCCTACGAAGGTAAGCTGCGTACCCCGTTGAAGCGTGTCGCATTGCTTACGGACGCGATTCACCTCGCTTCAAGTCACGAGTCGATTCATTCGCGGCTCACTGTGGCTTCGCATCGGCAGATTGCCACGAATTCGACCCCTCCGGCAAAACTAGCCGACAACGACGTGACGGTGCAGGTGCATGAAACAGCAGTCAACAATTTCCTGCCCACTTTGCTCGCCGGGGCAAGTTTGCGTCAAGAAAGTGCCGACCAACCACCACGGCTGGAAGGGGATGTCCCCGAATGGCTCCGCGAGTTGGCCAAGAAGACGCCCAAGGAAGCGGTCGAAGGTAAAGAATCTTCGCAAGAAGAACCGGTTGCCGCTCAGCCTTCTCCCGAGGAACCCAAAGCCGAATTTCGGCCTTGGCACTTTACGCTCAACGGTGAAGCGCCGGCCAGCGTGAGTTTCACCGATCAGAAGCTTGTGCTGCGAATGCGGCTCGCGGAACTCAAGGCGAGCGCAGACGAGCAAGAAGAGCCTCGCCGAAATTGGGACTTCATTGTCACCTATCGCCTGATCCAAGAGGGCAATGAAGTGCTGCTCAAGCGAGAAGGGGACGTTGAAGCATTTCCCACGGGCTTCGACCCTCGCTGGGACGAACGGCTCACGGGCGAGCAAGTCGGTGTTCGTAACAACATGGCGAAAAACCTCAATAAACGAGCCGCGGCGGGCGAAGGTTTCCCGGCCGAGATTCCGCTCCCGGCGGTCAAGCTACCCCAGCAAGGCGAAGAAGAGCTCACGCTCGAACTCACGCAGCTTGAATGCGACAACGGCTGGTTGACGATTGGTTATCGCGTGCCGTAAGCTGGCCGGCGCGTGGTAATGCGTGCACTGCTCTCTGTCGTGGAGTTCGTCTTTGGAACCCGTCGTCGAGATTACTTTCGATTGCCTGCCGCTACGGGCCGTGGGTCGCTTGGATGCCCCGCTGGATGCCTCGCCCGTGTATCGGGCGCGATACGAGCATCTGATCGCCGCACTCGAAAAGTACGGTCCCGAGCGAACTTACTTTCTTTACGATGCCCGCTGCGTATTCCGCCTCGCCAACAGCGAAATCGAAGGAATGCTCCGCTTTGAATTCGAGGGCATGGCGCGGACCGATGCTAGCGACCTGCTGACCGAACAGGTGGAGTTGGACGTTAAACTCACGAGCGAAACTTGTGGTGGCATTTCCGCCGAAGTGCTGGCATGGCTCGTGGAGCGGGTCAACAAAGCGGTTGCCATCGAGTTCGATCGCTTCATCGCCGCGGGTCAGCTTAGAGAGCGCGCAACCAATCTCGGGCAAATCGAGCGGCTTTCCGATCTGGCCGGCTTCTCCGGCATGAATCTCTAGCGCCGTTTCCCTCCGTCATTCCCGCGCAGGCGGGAATCCAGTGGCAGTGGCACAAAGCCTGGGTTCCCGCCTGCGCGGGAATAACAAAAGCGTCTGCTAGTACCTTGCGGTTTTTCTTCGGCAAGGAATGTCAAAGTTTAACGGTTGCGCAGTCGATAACGGTTGTACTGTCCACCTCGACGGCGGCTGCGCGCACGCTTTATTGCAAGTGCAAGCTGCTAGCGAGGGCTAGTCCGGGGGGGATATAGCGACGGCAATCAATGGCGATGCGCCGTTGTTTGAGGTCACGAACAACTCGTCACCCAACGGGGTTCGCCGCGCAACGGAAACGGTCAGCGAGCGAAAATCAGGAACAGTAGCATCATGAAGCGGCAAATTCGCGCGACCATCTCACTGGGCCTTTGTGCGTTAACACTCTTTGCCGGGTGCAAACCCACGCAGCCCTATTTCTTTGCGGAAGATGGCAACATCCTGGGCAAAGGTGATCTGTCGCATTACTTGAACGTTGCCACGGACATCGAATATCCCGACGTCAATTCCATGCCGCTCGATGAAGTCAGCGGCGCGCGGGCCCCGTTGTCGCTCAGCAATTCCGAGAACTTTGACGTGTGGGATATCACGCTTGAAGAGGTGACGCGGATCACGCTCACCAACAGCAAGGTGATTCGTCAACTCGGCGGCAGAATTTCCGACGCCAACAGCAACATCGCCGTCTCGACGCCTGAAACGCTTCAGCAGGGCGCCGGCAACGCCATCACGACTTACGATCCGGCACTCGTGGAAAGCGGAAACGGCACCGGCACGGGGAGCCCCTACAGCGGCATCGGCGTGGAAGCGGCCCTCTCGGAATTCGACGCCACGCTCGACAGCAGCATGTCGTGGCAAAAGAACGATCGTCCCCAGAACTTCCGAGTGCAAGATCCTATTTTGGGCAATTTTTTTGCGAGCCAACAACTTCAAGACCTGGGCACATATAGCATAGGTATAAACAAGATCGCGGCTAACGGGTCGACGTTCGGTTTTCGGAGCAACACTTTCTACGATAGCAATAATGCGCCGAGTCGGCTCTCGAGGTCTGACTGGTTCACGAATCTTGAAGCAACCTTCAATCAACCATTATTGCAAGGCGCCGGCACGCAGTACAACCGAATCGCAGGGCCCCAAAACTTCCAACAAGCGTCCGCCGGGTTCGCCAATCAAATCGACGGCGTGATCATCGCGCGGATCCGACACGACATCGCCTTGGCGGACTTCGAGGAAAGCGTGCGGAATTTGATGCGCGACGTGGAGGATGCTTACTGGGAGCTTTATTTTGCCTATCGAGATTTGGATGCCCGCAAGATCGGCCGCGACAGCGCGTTGGAAACCTGGCGCAAAGTCAAGGCCCTAAAAGGCGTAGGCACCCAGGGAGGCGAGGCGGATAAGGAAGCTCAGGCCCGTTCGCAATACTTTTTGTTCCGTGCCCAAGTCGAGGCGGCCCTCACGAATCTATTCCGTATCGAAAATCGAATGCGTTATATGATGGGCCTCGCCGCCACCGATGGCCGTTTGATCCGCCCCGTTGATGAGCCGACTACCGCCCGTATCGATTTTGATTGGACCACGGTACACGTCGAAGCACTCACTCGCCGTACCGAGATTCGCAACCAAAAGTGGCAGATCAAACGCCGAGAAATGGAATTAATCGCCACGAAGAACAACTTGATGCCCCGGCTCGACGCGAGCGGTACCTATCGTTGGCTCGGTGCGGGTGAAGACTTGATCAACAGTCAGGATGGGGGAGTTCCCTTTCTTCCAGGCACAAGCGCATGGAACTCACTTGAAAGCGGTCAATTCCAAGAATGGCAGTTAGGCGTGCAGTTCTCGATGCCGCTGGGTTTCCGCCGGGCAATGTCCGGCGTACGGCACCATCAATTACTGCTGGCACGCGAACGGGCCGTGCTGGAAGACTTGGAATTGGAAGTCTCGCATCAGTTAACCGACGCGATCCGCGATATCGACTTCAATTTCCAGAACGCGCAAACCACCTTCAATCGCCGAGTCGCCAGCCAGGATGAAGTCGACGCGGTGAAAACGGTTTACGAATCGGGCCGCGTCCCCATCGATCTGTTGCTCGATGCCCAACGTCGTCGGGCGGAAGCGGAAAGTGCTTATTATCGCTCGCTCGTCGATTACAACCGAGCAATCATGCGAGTTCACTACCGCAAGGGTTCGCTGCTGGAATACAACGGCGTGTATTTGGCGGAAGGCCCCTGGCCCGGCAAAGCGTACTTCGATGCCCTGCGTCGGGCACGCCACCGCGACGCCAGCACTTTCATCGACTACGGCTATTCGCGTCCCAACGTGATCAGTCGCGGACCGGTCGGCCAGCTTATGTCTCCGATGATGGATGGCGGTTATGAAATCATGGACGCGCCAGTTCCCATGCTTGAAAACGGCGAAGAAGCGTTGCCAATGCCGGAAGCCACCGAAGGGGGAATCGATCCCACGGGTGGCTCGATGGAAGCAAACATTCAGGGCATCGATTTAGCCAACTTCCCGGTTGCTGAAGATGACTTTTCGTTCGGCTTCGCCGAGTTGCCCAGAATTCCAGAAACGACTTCGATGACACAAGCGGGCCCGATATCCCAAGTGGGCTTTGTCGAGCCGGTGTCGCAACCGACCGCGACAATGGTGTTCGCGCCAACAACTCCCATAAACACGCCAACTGCAGAAATCACAATAACACCTACACCAACAACACCCCTAACGACAACATCCAGTGCCGCCCTGGCACCCGAAAATCCGTTCCGCAATCCGTATCGCCAAGATTTTTCGCAATGGATCGACTCCACGACGCGCGGCTTGCCAGGGGGATCAGCGGCTACAAAATCGTTGCCGCCGGGTGCAGAAACGCCCGGCCCGCAAGGCCAAGAAAATAACCTTGAATCTCAAGCGGATCACACGATTACTGAAGCTGCTGCAAACGCTGCAGGCGGGGAGTGGCCAAGACGCTGAGGGCTTGGCACGCTCATGCGGCGTGAGTCGCCGCACGATCTTTCGCGATCTGGAAACGCTGCGAGAAGTGGGGGGGTGTCGCTCGAATTGATAGCGAACATGATCGCTACTTCGTCCCCGGGGCGTTCTTTCTGCCACCGACCAATATCACCGCCGAGGACTCGCTTTCCGGCGAAGCTCCGCAAAATCGTGGCCCAGCGTGCCAAGAACATGCACAGAATTTCTTCTCGGGAGAGCTAGCGCCTGCAGCCGTACCTATCC
>JBGTEU010000776.1:0-7457 GCA_041747595.1 Bythopirellula sp. | reverse complement strand
ATGGCGCCGGGCTCCGCTCGTCGGACCCGCTCGTGGTTGTCGAGCATCCACTGAGTGCCACGGTCGATGGCCGTGCTCACCTTGGCCGCACGGTCGGATTCGAGCGTCACTTCGCATTCCACCAGCGCCGTCAGCGCCAAGCCGGCTACCGCCAATTTGAATCCTTGATGCGAACCCGGCACGGGGGCATAAATGTTGAGCCCCTTGGTTCGTTCCGCGCTCCCCCAGCCGCCATCGGGGCGTTGATCCTGCAGCAAGAAATCGACGCCTCGGTCAATCGCCTGCTGAATGGCTGCCGCTGTGAAGGGCTCAATCGGCTCGGGAAGAGGGCCCGTGGTGGCCAATGGGTAGTTTTTCGCGGGGCTCTCAGCCGATAACGTCGCCTGGGCCTGAGCTGAGTCGGCCATCTTCCCGCAGGCGGTACTAAGCAGGGCTATCAGAATCAGGCTAAATCGAATTCGCATCGGAGGGACTCACAAAGGAAGGCGGGAATCTGAGCAGCAAGAAAGTTCCATGTCAGCGCTCAATCTTCCTTCTCTTTTTCGTCGTCCAGCGAAATGACGTCCCCAGCGGAAAGGCCCTCGGTGATCTCGATTTTTTCGCCTTTGCTTCTGCCCGTCTCGACCCAGGTTTTCTTGACGTCGTCGCCATCGACGAGCCAGACGTATTTCTTATCGGTCTCGTCATCGGTATGGACCGCTTTCTTCGGCGCCGTCAAAGCGTCTTTCTTTTCGTAAGTGACGAGTTTCACCTTGGCCGACATGCCCGGCGTGATCCAATCGGGCAAGCTACCGGAAAGATTGATTCGGGATTCGAACTTACCCTCGGCGATTGGCGCGAGTGAGATCGAGGCCACCGTGGCCTCCAAGGGATCAACGTGCTCGACGGCGGGCTGCACCTCAACGCTCTGTCCCTCTTTGATGCTGGTGCGAAGTTTTTCATCCAGGGAGGCCGACACATATTGCTTGGCCGCGTCCACCACGGTCATCATCGTTGTGCCCTTGGCGACGCTCTTGTTGGGCTGCAGTTTATCGCGCATGTCGGCGATCTTGCTCCACTTCCCTTGGACGCATTCTCCATAATAGACGACTCCCGCCATCGGCGAGTCCACGGTGAGGAGATCCCGGTCGGCAAGCAGCATGACATGCTTTTCGAGCGATTTCTTTCGTTCCAGCTTCGCCTTCTCCAGTTCATAGCGGGCGATATTCAAATCGAGTTGGCTGGCGGTTTGAGCGCGTTCGAGACTTTCTTCCGACGTTTTGAGAGTTTCGGAGAAGTCTCGGTCGCGACGAGGAATCATCACGTTGAGCGTGACTCCATGAATATGTTTCGAGAGTTCGTATCGAAATTCCCCGGACTCGACGTAGAATCGCTGTCGCTTGAGGATGATTTCTTCGGTCTCTTCGGTCAGGTCGTCGGCCTCGTACATCTTTTCGAGTTGCTCCAATTCTTCTTTGTAATAATCGAGTGCGAACTTCGCACTTTTAAGGTTCCATTCCGCCGACTCGATCGACTGTTCCCGCTCGGTTTCTCGATAGCGTTCGTGATCTTCCTTGACCCGCCGCAAGGCTTCCTCGGCATCGGCAAGTTGCCTTTGGAGGGCACGTTCCTGCAGGGGGATTCCTTGCTCGGAACGCATGAGCTTCAGCTCGCTAAGACGTTGTTCCACTTCCAGATCGGCAATTGCCTTCTCCAGTTCCTTTCCCTCGAACGTGACAAGAGTTTGACCCTTTTGCACTTTCGTTCCATGGGGAACAACTTCCTTGATCTTGAAATCGGACCACGATTCCGGCCACAAACTCACCTCGGCCATTTGATCCGCAACGAAAACGCCATCGAGGGTTTCTTCGATTTTCAAGAGTTGCTCAGCAACCTTGTGCGTCTTTCGATCCTTTTTCTCTTCTTTTGCTTTTTCTTTGCTGCTCGGTTTGTCCTCGTCGGAGTCGGCTGGCTTTTCTGTTTTCGATTCGGTTTGCGCCGCGGAGTCGGTCGGCGAATCCTCCTGGGCAAACGTGGCCTGTGTGAGACAAAGACCAGCAAGCGCGAAAATTGGCAATGCGATCAATTCCAAGCGAGTCATAACGTGCCTCCAAAGTCCAAGAGCAATCAGAGAAAGTCTAGGCCATATCAGGCCCTCTGCCATCCCGGCGAGATTTTCCTCGAGTGAGAAAAAAGTTTCACCCGCAGTTACTATTTTCGGCTTGGGGTTTCGGCTTGCAACCAGTGTTGGAGGCTTTTTCAGGTTTTCCCGGCAAAGGCAGTCAAGTTTCTTGGACTGCCCACGGGAGAGGAGATAGCCTGTCTCATATCCTTCATCAAGCAAACCCTCGCTCCTACGGGAAGTAGCCCTGTACCGTATCAAAACTTCCCTCAGGGTGCGGGCCTACTTCATTGGTGAACATCTCTTCCTGAGCTGTGTGCGTCATCTCGGGGCTTACGTACCATGGCTCTTCGGGCACGGTGTCGTCGAGCAATTGACGGTCTCCCAGGTTCCAACCTTTCTCGACAAGTGCCAAGCCATCTTCATTGCGGTCGACGGTCAGCACGAAATGACAGACACCGACGGTCTCAACCCGGCTGTCAAAGTCCGTTTGTAAACGGCATTGCATCACCGGCGGGCGAGGGAGCACGGCATCGGGGGCAAAGCCGCTTTTCATCGTGTCGGCCAGCGGTCGTTGTTCGATGTAGGGCAGGATGTCGACGGTCCAATAATTGGGGGCCGGAAACTTGCGATTGACTTCCAAAAAATGTTGAAGGCCGAATTTCAGCTGGTAAAGATTGTTCTCGCAGACGCTTTCCTCGGCTTTAAGCCGCGCTCTTTGCAATGCGGGCAGCAGCAGGCTCATCATGATTCCCATGATAAAGATCACGACGAGCAGTTCGATGAGCGAAGCACCGTTTGATTTGCCGAGCCGTATTTCTCTCGCTCTTAGGATACGCATGACGTGGAGGGTCTTCTCGAAAGAAGCCTTTGTGGCTTGCAAGCTTCTGCCGGTAACGAGCTCTCGCGGCAATTTATCGGACAATCCATACAACACGATGGTTGGGTCATCCGTTTTTGTTCGCCAAAATTGCACTTTCTAGTTAAAATGCAACATCAGCCGCTCGGGCTGTCCTC
This sequence comes from Bythopirellula sp., assembly GCA_041747595.1. GTDB lineage: Bacteria > Planctomycetota > Planctomycetia > Pirellulales > Lacipirellulaceae > Bythopirellula. The sequence goes on along the minus strand of JBGTEU010000776.1, from coordinate 4,339 downwards.
TCCCGGAACAACTTCTCAAGCTTTCATTTTTTGCCATGCCCGCTAGTGGTTCGTTCATACGGCGCCTCATGGTGCCCTGTTGGGTTATTGTCTGCACATGGCTGGGCGGGATTTCGGCGCCGGGAATCACGATTGAAATTCGGCTCATGTGCGAGATTACCGGCGGGTGCGGGGCAGGGGACTTTTTCTTCGATCATCCCGAGGCACTTTCGGCTTTAGAATTTGCCACCAAGGCTTACCAACCCTTTGCCGACTCGCTGTCTCCAATTTCCCCAAGTCCCAACTGGACTGCCACCTTCACGAATCCCGACACGGGCACATCGGGCTATTCGCTTTCCAATCTGGCGATCCCCGCTGATACGCTCGTGTTGTACGCCGGGGGGCGGGATATGCCCGGCAACCAAGTCGGCGAAGCGGGGCCCGGCACGGCGAGTATCCCGCTGAGCCGAGGGCAGGGGACAATCACCGGTCCGTTGGCCCATGATTTCGCAACTTGGGGGGGATCGATTGCATTTGATACGATGAACAATGGCGTGCCGCGAAATTGGCACTTTGGCATCTTTACTCCACCGGGGCCCGGACAGGTCGATTTTCTTACGATTGCGTTTCACGAGTTGGCGCACGTGTTTGGCTTTGGCACGGCGCCGTCGTTCGACAATTTGATTGTCAGTAATCAGTTCCAAGGGGCAGCGGTTATCGGATTGACGGGCTCATCGGCAACGCTGGCCGCGGACAACAATCATTGGGCGTTCGGCACAACCAGCCCCCCTTATGTCGATGAACCCGCTTCAGCTTTGACGGCAGCCCTCCTCTTGGGAAGGCGCACGCCGCTTACGCCGCTCGATTACGCCGCGTTTGCTGACATCGGATGGGTCGTTCCCGGTAAGCTCTTGGGGCTCCATGGCGACACCGATGGCGACGGCGACGTCGACGGGCAGGACTTTCTCGCTTGGCAACGGAGCTTTGGTGCGACAGGAGTAAGTGCGGGGGATATGAATGGCGATTCGATTGTTGATGATTTTGATCTCTGGCTATGGCGAAATAACCAGGGTGCGCGAGGTGCAGCCGGATCGCAAGTTGCCCTGCATGGAATGACGGCTAGTATTCAAGTACCCGAACCCGGAACGTGGGTGTTGTGTAGTTTGGCAGTGCTTCTTTCCGCGGCACGCTCTCAATTCCTTACTAGCCGCAGGCGGTAGCCAGCGGTGTAAGCCGATTTCCTACCGCCGGCTGCCGCCCGCGGCTAGCAACTGAACACCTCATGCGATATCTGGTCAAAGCGCGCGTAAAACCTGGCCGCGAGGCCGACCTATTGCAGGCCATCGAAAAGGGCACGCTGGGCCAGGGTTCGGTCGCTGGTGACGAGTATTTACGCAACATGCAACAGGCTCGGCTCTTGGACGATGGCGGTGCGACTTGGGTGGAAGTCTGTTATTGCACGGAGCCCTTGGAAGAAGAATTGCCGTACTGGCAAGAATTTTTCGATGAGATCGTCGTGAAAGACGCCCACGCCCGCTCCAATTGTCGCGACCTCAACGGCAGCGAACCTTGGGCTTGCAGCACGTGCGATTGCACCGAGCGCTTGGACGAAAAGATGCAATCTTGGGGTGAGCCTTTTTTGCCTGCGCTAAGCTTGTAGCTCTTCCGCGACCACAAGAGGGTTGGTCCAAAATCGCTCATTACAGCGCCAGTCGTTCTAATCCACATAACCTTTTCATGGGGTTGACCGTTAGTACAGTTGCGCGCGTCGAATGGGTGTAAGCCGCAATTTTGCGAATTGCTAGTCCGGGTATTTCATTTGACACGCTTTCCCCCCAACCTATTTTTCATCGGGGCAAAGATGTGAAATGTAAGCCGAAAAAGTCGGTGTAACCGTGTTTCGCGACTGCAAACACGACCATTGAGAAGAAGCTGTGCCCGGAGCATGCCGCGATGTTGTTACCGTTTGGTGTCTCGATCCAATATGTCCTGTTTGACGCCTCTTTGGCAATGATGGCGTTCATCGTCGGCTTCGTGGGCGCCTGGTGGTATCTGCGTTCTCAAGGCAAGTCCATCAAGGTGCAGGATAAGGTTATTATTGACAACGACGATCTATCGAGCCTGTTGGAAGCCGAACGGGCCGACATGGCTGTTCAGCAGTTGAAGGATTTAGCCTCGCACGTCGCTTCCGACGTGGGCGCGCATAACAAGCTGGTCACCGGTATTTCTGATCGCTTGGGCGCGATCGACTCCACTTCCGCAAGCGCGACCGACGTCGTCAACGAAGTGGTCAAGGAAATCCTCGAGGCCAACGAAAAATTGCAGGCCCGCCTGGCGGACGCTGAAAACAAAATTCAAACTCAGGCGGAAGAGTTGCGCACTCAACAATCCGAGGCCCGCACCGATTCGCTCACCAAGCTCGCCAACCGCCGGGCGTTTGACGATTGCTTGGAAAAGGGAGTCGCACGCTTCCGCAAGGAAGGTCGGCCTATGTGCCTCCTGCTCTTTGACGTCGATCATTTTAAGAAGTTCAACGACACCTATGGCCATCAGGCGGGTGACGAAGTCCTGCGGCAAGTTGCCAACACGCTGACAAGAGCCGCCAAGGCGACCGACCTCGCGTGCCGCTATGGAGGTGAGGAGTTTGGCCTGGTAATGCCTAACACCTCCATCAGCCATGCCCGCATCGCGGCCGAACGAATTCGTGCGGCAATTGAAGCGACCCAAGTCGAGTTCGAGGGCCAGACTCTCAGCGTGACGGCCAGCATGGGCGTGGCGGAAATCATGAAGAATGATGACGCGGCGTGTTTGATACGCCGCTCCGACGAGGCAATTTACTGTGCCAAAGGTGCCGGTCGTAACCGTGGTTACTGGCACGATGGCGACATTTGCTTATCGCTCGATAATCCCGGCGAAACCAAGCCGAACAAGAAACAAAGCGGTTCTCACGGGCAGCTTCCCGATCAAGCGACGTTTGCCCGGGAGTTGCAACGCCGAATTTCCGAAAGCCATCGCAGTGGTCAGCCCCTTACGCTCATGTATTTGAAGGTTGTGGGCTTCAAGGCCCTCGAGCGAGATTTCGGCACGGCCTTGGGAGATTTGCTGCTCGATTCTGTGGGGGAATTTGTGGGAGACACTCTCCGCGACATGGATCTGTTGGGTCGCACCGAGCCGGGAGAGTTTATCGTCATGCTGCCCGGCAGCACCCAGCGCGATGCCCTGGTCGTTGGCAATCGGATTCAAGCGGCACTCGCCAATTGTTCGATTCCCCTTGGTTCAACCCGCATTACGCTTCAAGTGAGCGTAGGGATCAGCGAAGTGGAGCCCGCCGAAGACGCCCATCAATTCATCGATCGGGCACGCGGAATGGTGGGTGTCAGTCAGAAGCCGGTTGAGGTTGGCTGATCGCTCTGATGAGCGCCAGCCGGCGTGTCTGAGTTTACCCGCCGTGGTGGGGAGCCACGGCTGCTTCTGGGCTTTGCCCGCCAGCACTGTTATGATGCGTGCCTCACTCGAGTCGAGTGTTCTCGGAGGCGTTTTCTATGGCAGACTTGCCGACAACAACCGGTCCTTGGCAATTTAGTTTGCGCACTTTGATGATTGCCACCACGGTGTTGGCGATTGGGTGTGGCTTTGCGAAGTTTGTGCCGATCGAAGTGAGTCACCTGCTGATTGGTCTCATTTGGCTTGTGGCGACAAGTCTGCTGTTGACGGGTTTGATTTCTGGCCGGGGCGACGTTCGCGCATTCTGCATTGGTGCGAGCGTGGTGGTCTCATCCATGTGGACCGGCATTGGTGGGCGACTCATGCAGGGAGTCCACTATTTATTCGGCGTGTTCTCTGCAGGCTATGGCGTGCCACAGCCGATAATGCTCTGGTTGGATTTGGCCGTGCTAGCGGCGCTTGCCGTGGCGAACGGCTGGCTCTGCGTCCGCGCGCGGGCGTACTTCGAGCGCGAGGCAAGTTAATTTTGGCCCTCTTGCCTTTGGGGCCGGCATCTCTAGAATCGCATCTCCAGAATCTTAGTTCCGCCGCTAAAGAACCTGCATAGAGCTGGACGCTAGAAAGGGTTTAAAATTCGGCGGAAGACCCCCTTTGACAGCTTGAGAGAACTTGCTATTATTTGAAGTTCCCCCTGAGTGGCCGGGAGACAGTAAGGCACAGCATCCCAAGATTGTGGCTTCCTGTCTCCTGTTCATTCAACTGCCAGGTTTGCTTCCTTTGGGAGGCAAGCTTGATGGATTGAAAGACAGGTTGGCCGATAGGGCCACGGTTGATACGACGGCTTCCTTGCTAGGGGCCGCACGCCAGCTGGACGATCTTTGACAATTTGGTGATTTTGAATGTAAGAGTGGCATCT
>JBGTEU010000775.1:0-2255 GCA_041747595.1 Bythopirellula sp. | reverse complement strand
ATCAACAAAACGGGCTGGAAATCAGCCATTCGCAGCGCTTCACACAAAGGATGCGTTTGTGCCAACCGTCAAGTCCTAGCAAGCGGGTGCTAGCACTCGTAGAATCGGCCCCCACGACTGAGTTGTTTGGTCATGGGTTGCTTAGGCATGGGGTTGTTTGGGCATCGGTAACAGCAAGAACATTCTGAGCGCCAGTTCAGGCGGGACGAGGCGACGATTGGTTCTGCTGTTGGTTTGGTTGGGCACTCTCATTTTTCATCGGCTAGCAAGTAAGCTTTTTCTCCGATTTCCAAGTGGAGGCACGGTTTCCCAAATTGGGAGACCGTCGAGCTGTTGGACACTCGCCTTGGAATTTTGACAATCGGTTTAAGCAGGATGTGAACATGGATGATTCGGACAGGCAGTCCGCATTGCGTGCAGAACTCGTAAAGCGACTCGGAAGAGAGCGCTATGAGTTGTGGCTGGGGCCGCAGACGACGCTGGAGTATTCCGAGCCGCTGTTGCGCGTGGGCTGCCTCTCGTCCTTTGAACTCCAGTGGTTACGCCGTCGCATTCATGCCTACTTGGCGGAATGTTGCCATATCGCTTATGGTCAGGGAGTATCGGTCGAATATTTTATTTGTCCTGCGGGACAGAATAGTTTTGGGCAAACCACCATCGGGCAGACAACAACCAAGATGTTGCAGAAAAGTTTGCTCGCCGACGAAGCGGAACGTGAGTCACCCGGAGTGGCGACTTGCGTAGCTGAACCCAGTGCGGCTCAGGCACGAGAGCGGATCGTGGCTGCCGAAGCTGTTAACATCCCTAGCAAAAGCTCCGAGCGTCCCCGGCCAAGAAATTCCGCGTTGGCCCGTCATTCGTTTGCCAATTTTGTCAGCGGGGCGGGCAATGAGTTGGGCTGCCGCACCGCGGAGAAAGTCGCAGAGCGACTGGGCCACTACGGCCCGCTGCTGCTGCATGGACCGCCCGGCGTGGGCAAGACCCACTTGCTGTACGCCATGTTGCGCCATCTGCGGCAGCAAAGCCCCAATTATCGCGCCCAACGGGTGTCGGCCGAGCAATTCACGACCGAATTTCTCGAGTCGCTCCGTCAGCGGACCCTGCCCGGCTTTCGACAAAAGTATCGCTCGGTCGACGTGCTGCTCATCGACGACATTCAATTCATCGTCAGCAAGCGGGCCACGCTCGAAGAACTGCTGGTGACCATCGATTTTCTGCACGAACGGGGCAAGCAAGTGGTGCTCACCTGCGATTGCACGCCCCAAGAGTTGCTCAAAGCGAGCTCCGAACTGGCAATGAGAGTCTCCGGGGGCCTCGCGGTTCCGTTGGAGCTCCCCGATTTTGCGACCCGGCGAGGTCTCGTGCGTCGATTCATCGACGACATGCACCCCGTGATTGGGTTGGCCATCGACGAGGAGACCATCACGGTCATTGCCACGCAGGTGGCTGGCAGCGCCCGCCAGTTGCAGGGGGCGATTAATCGGTTGATCGTCACCAGCGACGCGATGCGTAAGCCGTTGACCGCGGACTACGCTCGCACGATTCTCACCGAATACGTGCAACAGATTACCCCTTCGGTGCGGCTCGGAGATATTAAGCGCGCCGTGTGCCTGGTGTTCGGCGTGGATGCGAGCAGCTTAAAATCGACGAGCAAGGCCCGCAAAGTCGCCGAACCGCGGATGCTGGCGATGTGGCTCGCCTGCAGTCTCACCCGTTCGGCGCTGGGCGAAATCAGCGAATACTTCGGCCGCCGCAGCCACAGCACTGTAATTTCCGCTCAAAAGAAAATCGAGCGAATGGTGAGCCGCGGCGAAACGATCGCGGTCGAGAATCTCGATTGTCCCGTCGAAGAAGCCATCCGCAAAGTGCGGCAAGCCCTCCGCAGCGCGTAAAGCGACGTTTCAAGGCGATCGGCCGGCGTAAGCCGGCTGCATTCTTTCTCCCGTCCTCGCAAAATGTCATCCTGAGGGGAACCGTGCGACCAGAGTAACACGCAATGGCAGGCATTGTCTTTCCCGCGCAGGCGGGAACCCAGACATGTACGCGCGGCCAAAAATCGTCCTCGCAATTCTCTTCACGATCTCGACAATGGATCACGGTAATCCTCGCCGTGATTCATGAAAACTCAACTTTGGCAACCCATGGCAAACTCTGATGGTTTTGTCACCCCGGGTATGTGTTTTACCTGGAATTTATCGAGTGAATCCAAATCGTTAGTGACAGAAACCCTGGGTTTTGGCACGAAAGTTGGGACC
>JBGTEU010000774.1:0-2195 GCA_041747595.1 Bythopirellula sp. | reverse complement strand
TACCCGCCGCTAAGCCGCGGGGGCTAAATGTCAGTCGCGGCTACCGCCGCTGAATCGCATGATGTAGTACAGCAGCGTCATCACAGCTTGCAAGGTGCCTGCCACATACGTCCACGCCGCGGCATTGAGCACGCGATTGACGTACACCATGTCGCTTTGGCCGACGATGCCATGTTCAACAAGGAGTAGCTTGGCCCGCTTACTGGCATCAAATTCAACGGGCAGATTCACCAATTGGAAGAACACCACACAGCTGAAGGCGATGATGCCGACCACGATCAACTTGGGAGCCGACATCAAAGCACCGGCGATGATCAAGATCATGCTTATGTTGCCGCCAAAAGTAGCGGCGGGGACCGCGGCATTGCGGATCACTAGCGGCATGTAGTTGTGAGCATCTTGTAGGGCATGGCCCGCTTCGTGCGCGGCAATTCCGACGGCGGCGGTGGAACGGCCGCTGTAAACATCCTGGCTTAGGCGGAGTACCTTGGCACGCGGATCGTAGTGATCGGAGAGCTGACCGGGGACTTGCTCGATTGCCACATTGTGTAGACCGGCAGAATCGAGGATATGTCGAGCCGCAGCGGCACCACTCAATGGTGTCGACACCTTCTGAGCGGCAGCGAACGTGGACTTCACGCGCATCTGGGCCCAGAGCATCAGCAAGAGCGCTGGAGCGATGTAAACAAAGTACATAAAATCAGGAATTAACATCTTTTCCTCTCGTTATATTTTCGTCGTACCAAGGCAAATCTTGGAACTGTGGATTTCTACGCACGATCCCAAAATCTGGTTCGCTGGGGAGGCAATCTTCTTGGCGGTCCCAGGAATTATACGTTATTTGAAGCGGCTAACCCACCGCGATTTGCTCGCCGGCGTGCCAATGGTCGCCCGACCGCTCGACGCGGTGGTAGAGCGTGTCCCGTTCGACCGGCTCGCGGCCCGCCTCTTCGATGAGGCGGCGGATCGCCTCGACACTTAGGATTTCCGGCGTTTCGGCCCCCGCGTCGTGATAAATCAGCTCGTGACGCACCGTGCCGTCGATGTCGTCGGCCCCGTAGGAAAGTGCGACCTGGGCCGTGCCGACCCCCAGCATAATCCAATACGCCTTCATGTGGGGAATGTTGTCGAGCATCAGTCGGCTCACGGCCATGGTTCGGAGATCCATCGGTCCCGACGGTTTTTTGATGTGGCTGAGGCCCGTGTTGTCGGGGTGGAACGCCAGGGGAATGAATGTTTGAAAGCCACCCGTTTCGTCCTGCAGGTCACGCAGACGGAGCAAATGGTCGATGCGGTGGTACGGCTGCTCGATGTGGCCGTAGAGCATCGTGCAGTTGGAGCGCAAACCCAACTGGTGGGCCGTGCGGTGCGTTTCAAACCAGCGGGCCGAGTCGGCTTTATGCTCGCAGATTTGCTGCCGCACTTCGGGGTGGAAAATTTCCGCCCCGCCGCCGGGGAGACTTCCCAGGCCGGCGTCGCGCATGTCGTCCAGCACCCAGCGGATCGACTTCTGCGTAAGCCGGCAAAACCAGTCGATTTCCACCGGCGTCCATGCCTTGAGGTGCAAGCTGGGGTAATTGTCGCGCAGCAGGCTGATCACACGGCGATACCAGTCGTATTTCGCCTGATGATGCAGCCCCCCGACGATGTGCATTTCCGTGGAACCGGAATCGACCGCTTCCTGGCCCCGGGCGAGGATTTGCTCGTCGTTCATCCAGTAGCCCTTGGCGTCGCGGAGGTCGGCCCGGAACGCGCAAAACGTGCAGCGGTAAACGCACACATTCGTGGGATTCAGATGCGTGTTGATGTTGTAGTACGCGAAGTTGCCATTCTTGCGCTCGCGGACCAAGTTGGCGAGTTCCCCCAACTCGGGCAACGGCACCTCGTGCTGATAGAGCAAGACCCCATCGTCGAGCGTGAGCCGTTCGCCAGCTTCCACTTTTTCGCGGATCGCAGTCAGAATGGGTGAGGAAGTTCGGAGCATGCGATTTGTCAGTTGGCAGTGTAATTTTGCGTGTCATCCCGAGGGGAGTTCTGCGACCCGAGGGATCTGGGTTAAGTCCTCATACATATTCTTGTGCGTGTGAGAGTGGAACCCAGATTCTTCTAGTCGTAGAACTCCTATCAGAATGACATTGATTGAGAGTTATTAAAACAAGGCATTATCACCCGGCACCGAGCCAAAGGTCCAGGGT
>JBGTEU010000773.1:0-14568 GCA_041747595.1 Bythopirellula sp. | reverse complement strand
GCGAGCCTCGAGATTTTTGCCAAGGTGGTCCACCCTCTCGTGGGCAGAACCGCCGATCGCAATTTTGGTGACACGATTACCTTCATCAGCAATTTTTCACAGGCCGCCGAATTGCAGCCGGCTCGCATCGAGCGACTTGCCACAAGTTTGGCTGCGGTAAATCCCACGAGTCAGCAACAACTTGTAAAAATTGCCTACGCCTGCGGCGAAAATGCCCGTGCCGTGCAGGCTAATCACACCGCGACACTCTCCGAGCAGGAATCTCCAAGGCGATAGAACATTCTTTGCCATTTCTTATGGTAGCAGGCAAGTATTTTGGCAAGCCTGACTCTCCTTCTGCGAATTCACTATCTGACGGCATGCCTCTTTTAGGGGGAGCGTTCTGAGCCGTCGTTGTGGACAATGTAAGCGTGCATGGCGATTTTCAACCAGCACCACAGTAGGGGGAGGGAATTTACGATGAAACTGAAGGCATTCTTGTTTTGTGTGAGTCTACTGCTCGTCCCGATCGCAGGCGGTCAGGAAACGGTTACCGAACTCGATCTACGGCAAGCGGCTTTGCCGGAAGCTCACTTGGCGGTGTATGGCAAACACAATCCCGAGCGGGATTACCAGCGTGAGTATTTGGCAAAAGTGTGGCAGACGGTGCAAGATGAAAAACTCTGCGAGCGGATTCTGAAGATAGTCACCAGCCAGGTCCCTGAAGACGAACTCACCGAGGTACGGCAACAAATCGATGAGCTGCGTGGTGCCATCGATCCCAGCCTGAGCAGTTCAATTTTGGATTGCGAGGAAGTGCTTTACGTTCAGATGATGCAATTCCCGGCGAATCATCATCTTGTCGTCGTGCGATATCCGACTGGCGTGGCCGAAAAACTTGAGTCGAGTTGCCAAAACCTCTTCGCTCTTTTGGAGAATAAGAGCGAGGGAAAGGTCCCCGTGACGCGCCTGAGTCATGGAGATATCGAGGTCACGGGTTTGAGACTGCCCCCTGAAGTACCCATTCAACCAGCCATTGCCCGTCTGGGCGATGTGTTCCTGGCGAGTTCGTCGCAAGCATTGCTCAGTCAAGCATTGGAAAGGCTGCAGAATGGTTCAGGCGTCTCGAAATTCGACGACCCGCGCTTTGTAGAAGCTCTTGAGCATCTGCCGACGCCCGAAGATGCGATCGCCATTTTTGATGGTCGACAAATCTTCAAGCAGTTGGCCACGATGGGCGACTTCGTTCGCCAACAATCCCAGAACAATCCTGAGGCGGAAAAAGTTGCCGAGATTATGGATCTGGTAGTCGATGAGTTGGCGGTGATCGACTACGAAGTGTCGGTCGAATACACCGAGGGCTACGAGAATCGCACGGCCTCCTTGGGCAAGATCACCCCCGACGCGAAGGATAAACTACTGGGCAAAATGGCGCTGGGTGGCCAAGCCTTCGACGATTGGCAGACTTGGATTCCCGCGGATGCAGTGTCTTACTCTCTCTCCAAGGGAGTGCGATTGCACGCTGCCTATGAGCGTGTGATGGAGATCTTACAAACTAAATTCCCGGAATCTCAAAATGCGCTCGACAAGTTTGCGAAAGCTCAGGATGAGTTGGATTTGCACTTGGACCGCGACTTCCTGCAATCGTTTAGCGGAGAATGCGTTTCCGTGACGCTTCCGCGAGCCGACCAAGGCCAGGATTCGGTAATTGCCTTAAAGTGCTCCAACCCCGACAGAATTCGCGAGCTGTTGCACCGCCTGGTCGACAATCTCAACAAGATCCCCGCGTTGGCATCACAGCAGATCAGTTTGGTCGAGGCGGATTCACTGGCGGGATTTGAGACGCTCAACGTGGCGACGCTGGCGGCGTTTAACGTCAAGCCGGTCATCGGCTTCAGCGACGGCTGGATGATGATGGGGTCTAACACCGAGTGCTTGCAAAAAGTACTCGATACCCGAGCCGGTAAGTCACCCACGATCGATAGCTCCGAGCACTTTGAGCGATTCAATCTGCCGGTGAAGGGTGCGGTCGACTCGCTGAGCTTTACTGATTTGGAGAAAAGCACTCGTCACGTGGCCGATATGATACGTAAAGTGGGCGGCGTCGCTCCCATGTTTTTAGCCATGGCGGGAGCGAACGCCAACGCCGAGGAAATGAAGCCCGTCGTCGAAGCACTGGGCATTCTGCCCAATATTGCGAATGTGGTCGAGAAATTCGGCTTTTATCAAGCTAAGTTGACGGTGGTCCAAGAGGGACCTTTGCCCGATTCCTATCTTAAGCAATCGGTAACTTTGATTCGTCCGCCAGTGGCAGCAGCAATTGACGAGTAGAAAGATTGTTGACAGCCGCCAGCGCGAAGCTGGCGGCTGATGTCGCTCACTTCTTATAGTAACTCAATGCCAAATCGTTCAAGCCCTTGAGATCCAGCTTGCCGGTGCCGAGGACGGGGATTTGCTCGACTTCGACAAAACTGTCGGGCGAAGGAAGCCACAAATTCGGCAGGCCGAGAGTTGCCAGATGGTCACAAATTTGCTGGGCCGTTTTATCCAACTTCGTGTGAACCACCACGATGCGTTCGCCGCGCTTTTCATCGGGGACCGCGGTCACGACGGCTCGCACGATCTCATCCTCGGGCGACTGCACGAAATTTTGAACAGCTTCCTCCAGAAGGATGTGCGGCACCATTTCGCCGCCAATTTTTGAGAAACGACTCAAACGCCCCGTAATCTGGATGAACCCCTGTTTGTCGATGATCGCAATGTCGCCGGTCACATACCAACCGTCGCGAATGACCTCGGCCGTTTTTTCCGGGTCGCCAAGGTAACCTTTCATCACGTTGGGACCCTTCACCAGCAACATGCCGGGAACACCGGGGGGGAGCGTTTCACCGGTTTCCGGATCGACAATCTTGGCGGTCACCCCGGGCACTGGGCGGCCCACGGACCCTTCCAAAAGTCCTTCGTCGCTACTCTGTGACCGCGAGGGTGGGACATTAACCGACACCAAGGGAGAAAGTTCCGTGGCCCCGTAACCCTCGATGGGCCGCACGCCGAATTTCGCTTCGAATTCGTCTGACAGCGCGCTCGGCAATTTCTCGGCCCCCGCGACGACGACTTCCAACTTCGCAAAATCTTCCGGCTCGCAGCGCCGTACATAGGAACGCAAAAACGTTGGGGTCGATAGCAAGATCGTGACGCCCCATTTGCCGCACAGCTTGCCGATTTGTTTTGCATCAAGCGGCGTGAAGTGGTAAACGCAGCGCACGTCGAGGCCCAAAACCGTCCAGAGCGTGACCATGAACCCGAAGGAGTGAAAAAACGGCAGAATTCCCAACAGCGTATCGTCGCTCCGCAGGTGGATGACCTGGTCGATGGCCTCCACATTGGAACCGATATTGTGATTCGTGAGCACAACGCCTTTGGGATCGCCGGTGGAGCCCGAGGTAAAAATCACGGTGAGCTCGTCCCCGCCCCGCATGCGATGCACGCCGAGAATCCGCTCCAAAATGGGGAGCGGTGTCGCATAAGCGAGCGCGACCCCAGCCAACTTGTCGGTGGTCGTGACCTTCTCTTTGAAGTCTTCGAGAAGAATAACTTCAGCATCGATCTTGAGATCGAGCTTTTCCAGCACTCTCTTACTCGTGAGTACGTGCCGGATGCCGGCCTTGCGAATGCAGGCGTTTAGCACGTCGTTGGTGACAGTGTAATTCAGGTTTGCGGCGACACGTCCTGATAAGGTGACCGCCGCGTTGGTAATCACCGCCCCCACCGAGGGCGGCATCAGAATTCCCACGTATTTTTCGTCGGCCTGAAGCACCTCCCGCAACAACAGCCGCCGTAGGATCAATGTGCGCATCAGCAACGAGCCTCCCGTCGCCTCAGCACCGCTGGAATCGGCAATTTTGAATCGGAATAGGCTCTTGCGGCACTTGCGGAGCATCAAACGGGGCAAAACCATCATGCGGTCCTTTCTTCCGGTCACGGCTTCGGCCCCCAAATCTTGGACCGCCTGTCGGATGTCGTGAATACTGGTGACATTTTCAAGTTGCTTACCAAACCAAATAGAAACGGGGCGGAAATAAGTGAGGCGTCGCTTTCGGGAAAACGGCCCTCCGTGAAAGGTAAAGATACTACCCCATAACTCGTCGAGATAGACCGGAATAACCTTAGCCGATGTGCCTTTAATGATTTCGAGCGTTCCCCGCCGGAAGTGCTGCAATTGACCCGATTTGCTGATTCCCCCCTCGGGGAAAATACAAACGAGCTCACCGTTGTTGAGTGCCACACGGGCCGTGTCGAGAGCCGAACGGGTCGCCTTGGGGGCCCAGGGCAGAATGGGGATCACGCCCATGATTTGCGCGAGGCCCTTGGTCCACCAATTGGTAATGAGGCCGGCGGAAATGATCATCCGAATCGGCCGCGGCGAGATCGCCACCAGCAGCAAGCCATCAATCCACGACACATGATTGGGAACCAGGAGGGCTCCCCCTTCTTCGGGCAAATACTCACGATGATGGACGCGGATCTTGTAGGCGGTGTGTGTTAGCAGCCAGGCCAGGAAACGAATTGAGGCTTGCGGAATCATGCACACGATGTAAATGAATACGGGGATTGTCAGCATGCCACAGAATAGAAAAATTTGCCGCGCTGTTAACAGCGGCGGGCCAACGAACTCTTGGAAGACCTCGCGGGCCAGACCTTCATGCTCGGGGTATTCGTGGACCAATCCCACCATATCGAGCGGTGCATCGGTTTCTTGCGATTCAGCGAGCTTATTCCACATCTCCGTGGCGAGCGCGGCCGTTTGAGGTTCGTGGGCATACGCCGCTTGCACGTTGTCGAGCGTGCCGGGGTCCGTGGGGAGACGCATCACATCAAACGCGAATGATGCCAGCAGCATCCCCCCGAAGGTCATGAAGTTGCTCGCCGCCAGGATCGAACCCCGGCGATCCGTGGGACTGTTGTGCTGCATATATGCGGCAAGGGGCACGTCAAACAGGCCGGCCGAGCAGCCCAACAGGAACAACAGAATCCCCGCGGCGATATAGCTGATCGTCCAATCACCCCCCGCGATAAAGAATTCTCCTTCGACCGTGAACAATAATAACGGCACGAGCACCAAACCGAGGGCACCCAAGGGTATGATGCCGAGTTCCACGCGGCCCGCCGACCAGACGCCGGCCAAGACGCTTCCCGCACCGACGCCGATCACTAGCGCTGCCAGGAGGGGGGCTACTTGGGTTTGCTTCTCGCCCCCCGCTTCAAACGCGAATTGGTCGATATTCAAATTCGCCAGGGCAGCCAGCGACCAGAAGAACATAATCCCAAAAGCCACTCGGAGCATCGCCGGGGTATGAGCCAGCGTTTTCAAATCGCGCCATGTCTGCTGCGGGGCATCCCACGGAAATCGCCGCGATGGATTTCCTGGTGGCTGACGGGAAATAGCTAAGCTGGCAATCCAACCCGCGACGGCAAAGCCCACCAGCACCGCGGCCGACCATTGCCAGTGCTCCTGCCCGCGATCTCCCGTGTTATCGGCGAGCCAACTCCCGAGGGTTGCCCCCACCATGGTTGCCATCACCGTGGTAAGGCCTATGAGACCGTTCGCAGCGGAGATGTGGCGGTCTTCCAACATTTCGGGAATGCTGCCTAGTTTGGCGGGACCAAACAGCGCGGCCTGGGCCCCGATCATTCCCAGCACCGCGAGCATGAACCAGACGTGTCCCCACAAGATGCTCACGATGGCAAGAGCCATGATGAAAATCTCGGCCACCTTGCAAACCACGATCACCGAGCGTTTGCTGAATCGGTCAGCAAGGTAACCGGCGGGGGCGGCCAGCACGATGTACGGGAACACGAATACAGCCGTGCCAAGGGCCAAGATGCGGCTTACTTGGCCCGCCTGGAAGTAATCCTTGCCGATGCCAATCACAAGCCAGCGCAGGATGTTATCATTTGTGGCGCCCAGAAATTGGGTGAGCAGCAAGCCAAGAAAGCTGGCCGACATTAGGCCGCGATTGTCCTTCTGACCCCCTGGGGGCTGATTGCTGAACGAAGTATCGCTTGCCATTGAGAATCGAACGGTGCCGCCAAATGTGTGCCGCCAAGAATGTGACTGCCGCTGACTCTCTAATGTAGCTTCCCACGGGCTGTTATACCAATCGCAATCGGAAAGTGAGATCGGCAACGCGAACGGTCTTTCAGTCAGATTGGAGTTCCCCTGATGGTTGAAAAGCTTGTACAGTTGATGCGACGCGTGCTTCTGTAATTCGTTTTGGTGCGATTGTGAGTGCCGACTTTTATTTCGATTTGGTCACCGCCCTGTGGCTAGGGTTCATGGGGGCGTGCATCGGCAGCTTTCTCAACGTGGTTGCCTATCGCCTGCCGCTAGGGATGTCGGTGGTATGGAAGCCCTCGCACTGCCCGAAATGTAACCACCCCATTCGCGCCCGCGACAATGTGCCGGTGCTGGGTTGGCTGATGCTGGGGGGCAAATGCCGGGACTGCGGCGCGCCGATTTCGTCTCGTTATGCGGTTGTCGAGGCGATTCTCGGCGCGGTATTTTTTGTGCTCGCTTATGTGGAGCTTTTTCGCGGGGCTGAGAACCTGCCCGGCGTACCGCATACTGCGTTTACCGGCGCGGTCGACTTGGTGTGGTATCCCGACTGGTCGGTAATCGGGGTTTATCTTTATCACTGCGCGGCCGTGACTTTGCTCTTCACGATGGCCCTCTTGGATCGGGACGGTCATCGAATTCCAGTCAAGTTAATCGCCTTGACGGTTATCGTCGGGTTGGCCGTTCCGCTACTCGCGGAATACTTTTTGAGGGATGCAATTGTTGCGAATCCCTTTTTGTTTCCGCAGCCTGCAAATGTTCGCGGTTATCTCTTGCAGGTGGTGGCCCATGCGTTGCTTGCGATTCTGTGGTGTTGGATCATCGCCGTGCCTGCGGGGTTGTCGGCCAGTGAGCGTTTTAACCTTGCCGCGGCACTTAGCGCTGCCGGATTCTTTTTAGGTGCGAGTGCGATCTATCGAGTCGTATTCTTCGCGTTGTTCCTCATCCTGTTTGCACTGTTGCATCTCGTGCAAAGAAAAAGCAAGAGACACGGAATTGATGCCGTCTGGATCGCATTTTTAATCTTGCTGATATTATGGCCAGCAATTAATGCGACACTAGATTTCTAGCTTGCGGAAAAAGTTTGCTATCGAACCGCATCATGGTAGAATTCAGATTATGAACACGGAAACCATGCAAGGCCTGCTCCGCCGCCAGCCATTTCAGCCGTTTGAAGTGAGAATGAGCAACGGTGATGCTTATCAAATTCGCCACCCTGAGATGGCTCTTTTACTACGATCAAACTTGGTGCTAGGCAGCCACGAATCAGACGATTTCATCTTTTGCTCGTTACTTCATGTTGCTGAAGTCAAGGCATTGCCATTGACGCCCGATGGGACCAATGGCAAATCGCACTAATTCTGATTAAGATCTGAGCAATTTCGCCGCATCACGGGCGAAATAAGTAAGAATCCCATCGGCACCGGCTCGTTTGAAGGCGAGCAGACTCTCGAACATCACTTTGTCGCGATCGAGCCAACCCCGCTCCGCGGCGGCACTGAGCATCGCGTACTCGCCACTCACCTGGTAAGCGAACGTGGGCACCCCGAACGTTTCTTTTACCCGACGCACGATGTCCAAACACGGCATACCCGGTTTAACTATCACACTGTCGGCCCCCTCGGCGATGTCGAGGGCCACTTCGCGGAGGGCCTCGTCGCCGTTGGCAGGATCCATCTGATACGTGCGTTTGTCGCCACGGCCCAAATTCCCCGCGGAACCGACCGCGTCGCGGAAGGGGCCATAAAATGCCGAGGCATATTTCGCGGCATAAGCCATAATCTGCACGTGCTCGAAACCGGCGGCGTCGAGCGCCTTTCGTACCGCACCGACTCGGCCATCCATCATGTCGGAAGGGGCGATCACGTCGCACCCCGCCTCGGCCTGCACGACGGCTTGCTGGCACAACATGGCAACCGTTTCATCATTCACCACATATCCCTCGCGCACCAATCCATCCTGTCCATGACTCGAATAAGGATCGAGAGCTACGTCACAGATCACGCCTATTTGGTTGCCGTAGGCCTGCTTCACGGCTTGCACGGCGCGGCACACGAGATTTTCGGCATTGATTGCTTCCTCGCACTCGGGCGATTTTTTCTCCGCAGGGGTGGCGGGAAACAAAGCCACCGCGGGGATGCCGAGTTCAATTGCTTCGCCGACTGCGTTTACAATCAAATCCGTGGCCAATCGTTCCACGCCGGGCATCGAGGCAATCGGCTCACGCCGCGCTTTTCCGTCGCAAATGAACAGCGGCCAGATCAAATCGTCGACGGTAAGCCGGTTTTCCTGCACGAGCCTTCGTGACCAGTCTTCACGGCGTACACGGCGTAAGCGAGTGTTTGGGAATGATCCGGGAAAATGAAATGGTGCGTCAGCCATGTTTTCCTTGCGATGGTTGGGTTGCGAGCGAATTGGCGCTTTCGGACTTCCATTATCCAAGGCGGGGTCCGTAAAATCCATGGGCACTCGTGACACTGTTATTTTCCCCTGGGAATCCGTTCGATGCCTGCCTCAGAACCGAAAATGGCCCTCGGGCCGTTCGAGTTTCGCCCCGCCAACGCCAAAGTGAACGGTCGGCCGCAACTGGCCGACTGGAAGGGGCCGCTCGAGTTTGCCATTTGGTGCCAGCGGGCGAGCCCCTGGTGGATCGGCGATATGATCAATCGGGGGGAAGATCTGTTCGGCGAGGAGTTTGGCGAAGTTTGTGGCGAAACGCTCTCCACGGAAATGGTGAGCCGCTATGCCTCGGTTGCCCGCCGCGTGCCATCGCAGAATCGCCACCCCGAGCTGTCGTGGTCGGCGCACGCCGCCGTGGCCCGGCTGAATCATGGGCAACAACGAAAATTTCTTGCTGAAGCCGCCAAGCAAGGTTGGAACAGCGACGATTTGCGCAAGAAGGTGCAGCAGTTTCTCAAATCCCAAAAAGGCTGATTCTCTTTTCCACCCTTACAACGTTCTTGGCCAAAGATGCTTTACCCGTTGCACGACCTCTTGCTCATTGGGATCGTGATGACCTTCGGGAGCATCCTACAGGGGGCCGTGGGATTTGCATCCGGACTGCTGGGCGTTCCCCTGCTTGTGTTGTGTGGCTTTTCGCTCCCTGAGGCGGCCACCATCAATCTCGTTTCAACGTTCGTGCAGAACTTCACCGGCACGTGGCGACTATGGGAGCATCTCGACGTTGAAGAACTTGTTTATCCAACGGTGGTTCGACTGTGCTTTGCCATTCCACTGGGCGTCGTCGCGGTAGGGTGGGTCGATGATCGCGTGACGCCCGAAAATACAAAACAAATATTGGGGATTTTGTTGATCGTAGTGCTGTTCTTATTGTGGCTATTCAGAGTGCGGCCGCGGGAAGAGCTTCATCTTTTTTGGAAAACGTTGGCTTACGCGAGTTCTGGATTTCTGCTGGGTTTCGCATCGATGGGGGCCGCACCGCTGGTCATTTATGTGAACACACTTACATGGGGCGTGTCGAAGTCGCGGGCCTTCTTATTTTTCTGTTCGGCCGTGGGGCAACCCTTTGCCGGCTATTTATATTGGCTGAAATTCGGTGATAAAATCATCACTCCCGCGTGCTCGACGCTTGTTTTCTTGCCAGTGATTTTTGCAGGCCTGTGGCTGGGTCTTCATCTAGGAGCGTTTCTGTCGGTCACGGCATTTCGTCGGATCACGTTTGGACTGATCGCTCTGACCGCCGTTGCCGCGATCATGGCACCATTTTTCTAATTCTCGCTGGCTCGTTGAGGAAAAGC
Source organism: Bythopirellula sp. (assembly GCA_041747595.1). Taxonomy (GTDB): domain Bacteria; phylum Planctomycetota; class Planctomycetia; order Pirellulales; family Lacipirellulaceae; genus Bythopirellula. The sequence continues at coordinate 4,716 of JBGTEU010000773.1, read as the reverse complement.
TATTCGTGCGTTACAACAAGCTTTCTTCAACTCTTATCTTCACCCGCGAGGCTTGCCGTGTATTGTGCACAACCCAATCGCTATGAGTCCATGACCTATAACCGTTGCGGTAAAAGCGGCCTGAAGCTGCCCGCTGTGTCGCTGGGATTATGGCACAATTTTGGCGAAGTCGACGCTTACGAAACAGGCCGCGATATCGTGATCCGCGCATTTGACCTGGGTATCACCCATTTCGACTTGGCGAACAACTACGGACCACCGCCCGGCACGGCGGAAGAAAATTTCGGCAAGATGCTCCGCGAGGATTTGAGGCCCTATCGTGATGAGCTGATTATCTCTACCAAGGCCGGCTATCTCATGTGGCCTGGCCCCTATGGCGAATGGGGCTCACGCAAATATTTGCTGAGCAGTCTCGACCAAAGTCTGCGGCGGATGGGACTCGATTACGTCGACATTTTTTATTCGCATCGACCCGACCCCGATACCCCTTTGGAAGAATCGATGGGGGCGCTGGCCACCGCAGTGCGGCAGGGGAAGGCGCTTTACGCAGGCATCTCCAACTATCGTCCCGCGATGATGGCCGAGGCATGCCGACTGCTGCGGGAAATGGGAACGCCCTGCCTCATTCATCAGCCGCGCTACTCGATGTTCGACCGTTGGGTCGAGAAAGAAGGCTTGCTGGATGTGCTGGAGCGCGAGGGGGTTGGTTGCATCCCCTTTTCGCCACTGGCTCAAGGTATGCTCACGGATCGCTATCTCGGCGGGATCCCCGCGGATAGCCGTGCCGCCAAGCCACACGGATTTCTGAAGGAAACGGAGATCACCCCGGCGCGATTACAGCAGATTCGGCAACTTGCCGAAATTGCGGCCGCACGTGACCAGTCGCTCGCTCAGATGGCACTCGCCTGGGTGCTCAAAGACCCGCGAATTACGCCCGTATTGGTTGGTGCCAGTTCCGTGGCCCAACTCGAACAAAACTTGGGTTCTCTTAAAAACCGCAATTTCTCGACCGGCGAACTCTCGACAATTGAGAAGATACTGGCGGCGTGAAACAGATCAGCGCAAAAAAAAGAGGGCTATCCATCCGGACGGCCCTCTTTTGGAGTGAATCAATTCTAATCGTAGAGCTTACAGGCGGCTGCGTCTTACCAAGAGTGCCACAAAGTCCATCGTGGCGAGCCCAAATGTCATTGGCTCGGGGATTAAGGGACCACGTATTTCGCCGGTACCATTTGCCCTGAAGCCTGTTACAAACCCTCCAGCAGTCGTTCTCGTACCCGAAACAATTTGTGCGGAAAATGAAACAGTGACGGGGTCGCCTATCACGAGACCGAACGGCAAGTTCTGAGAAAACACGTCCGAGATAGCGGCGCCAAACGTGAACTGTACAACGTTTGCCACGTCCACATAGGTGAAGGTCACTTCATCAAGATCAACCAGCAGAAACTCCGACGCCAGAGGGCTGGTTCCGATCAAGAGGTCGAAAAATCCGGCGCCAGCAGGGGTTGTTAAATTGTAAACCGTTCCTGCTGCTGCCGGAATTCCCGTGATACCTGGAATGAACATGTCCAGTGAGACATCATTGGTCAGACTCCCAACAGGGACCCCATTAACTGTGAAGTCAACAGTCAAGAGCGGATCGGCGTCTGCTGGATTTGCGACACCACCAGCGGGAGAGCCGGCATCATAAATTGCCGACCCATCGTAAACGAGATTCAAGCCTGTGAATCCGATTTCAATTGTCGCGGCCGAAGAGGGAATAGCAGCCAAAGAAAGTATGGCTACGACAATCGCACATACAGCTCCGCTGCGCGCAATACGAGATACAAGTTGTCGGTCTTTCATTAGTTCACTCCAAATGCAAAAATCAAAAGATGCGTGTCGCGATCCATCCTTGCGACGTGATGAAAATAAGCCCCAGATTATTCCGAGCTAATTCTCGGGTCAGACAAGTCCTGCCCAATTCCGTTACATTATGTCTTGGTTGACCCATTTGTCGCAACAGATTGGTGAAAAAATCTTGCGATTTCAGCCATCTAAAGAAACTTTCCAGCTCATCTTGCCTTGGCTGACTTCCCCTCTTCTGGGTGGCAACGTCTACGCAGTTGCTCGCTAGCCAACCACATAGCAGCTATTGCGTTGTGAAATTGCTGCTCTTTCAAAACGCATTATCACAGGATTAACTGTTTCAGAGCAGCAATATCGGGCATAAGTGCCCTAATTAGCCGGCTTTGCGTCGCAGTACGACTGTGTCGTTGAGCGACCAGGGATCGGCGGCTTCCAGCACCGAGTCCTGCCGGGGGAAGGCCAGTGGGCCCCGGCGATCATAAATGCCGCCGTCCCATTGGTGGGCCTGCACTTGGTCGAGAATTTCCTGGGCTACGGCCAGGGCGTCGCGGCCAGCGGACCCCGTCACCTGAGGATCACTGCTGGTGCGAATGGCCCGAACGAAGTCGAGGTGTTCCTGTTCCATCGCATTGCAATCAGTAACCGGCACCTCGCTTTTCATGAGCAGTTCGGCAAACAACTGCTCGCGGAGATAATTTTTTTGCTCGTCGCTGAGCGTGTCGACTGCAAATTGGCGGCTAAGAATCTCCGCGGCCGGTTGCACCAGGCGGGCCTGGCGGGCACTGAAATCAATCGTTGCGCAGCAGTCGTCGGTAAACACTTGCATCGACCGGACCGTTTCGTAACTCACACGTGAGGCGGTGAGATTGGCGATGCACCCGGAAGCAAAGTGCAAGCGGGCTTCGACCATATCTTCTTCGTTGCCCATGACCGAGATACCCAACGCTTCGACCCGAGTGATGGGCGAATTGGTGAGACTCAGGACCGCGTCGATGTCGTGAATCATCAGATCGAGCACCACGCCGATGTCCGTGGAGCGGAATGTGTAAGTGCTCAGGCGGCGGGCGGTGATATATTTTGGATCGTGAAGTCGGCTGCGGACGGCGGTGAACGCGGGATTGAAACGTTCGATATGGCCCACTTGCAGCACGAGTTGTTGTCGTTCGGCAAGGTTGACGAGTTCTTCTGCTTGCGTAACCGTCGTGGTGATCGGCTTCTCGACAAGCACATGAATCCCGCCGAGCAAGAGTTCACGGGCCACGTCGTAATGCAAAGCCGTCGGCGTGGCGATAATCGCGGCATCGACCAAGCCGAACAAATCGCGAAAATCAGCAAGGGGTTTGGCGCCCGTTTCACTGGCCACTTGTTCCCGAGCAACAGCGAGAGGATCGACTACCCCCACGAGTCGGACTTCCGGCAGGTTGGCGGCGACGCGCGCGTGGAACCGTCCTAAGTGTCCGGCACCTACCACTGCTAATCTCATGCGACTCAAGCGGCCCTCCTCACTTCTCGACCCCGACCATGTTTTCCTTCTTGCTGGCCTTCGATGAAGTTGAGGAGATGAGAGACTTCCGGCGTTTCCTGGCCGTTGGAACGCAGGATTTCGCGGGCGTGATTAAGGCCGACTTTTGAGCGATACAACAGCCGATGAGCGGCCGCGAGACTGTCGATAGCCTCGGTCGAAAAGTTGCGCCGCTTCAGGGCGACGATATTAATGCAGCGCGGATGGGCGGCAATTCCTTCGGCGAGCATGTAGGGGGGCACGTCGTGCAGTGCCCGGCTCAACCCGGCGAGAAAACTGTAGCTTCCGATGGTTACAAAATGGTGGACCGCACATCCGCCCGAAAGCGACGCATAATCATGCACGTGAACGTGACCGGCCAGCAGCGAGCCGTTGGCGATGACAATGTGACTACCCAATTTGCAATCGTGAGCAACGTGGACGTTGCCCATCAGAAAATTATTGTCGCCGATGTGGGTAATGCCGTCTTCTTTTTCGGTTCCGCGGTTAACGGAAACTCCCTCTCGGAGAATGTTATTGTCGCCGATCTCGACGTACGTTTCTCCGCCCTGATAGCTGATGTCTTGCGGTTCGGCGCCGATAACGACGTTCGGATATATCGTGTTGTTCCGGCCAATGGTGACGTTGCCCATGATTGTAACATGGTTCAACAGGCGGGTGCCGAAACCAATTTTTGCCCCGGGGCCGATCATGCAGAACGGACCAATTTCGACTTCTTCGTCGATTTCGGCTCGCGGGTCGATCCAGGCGTTTGCTGCTATGCTGGTTGCCATTACTCGAATCTCGTTACTCCGCCTGTCAAGGACACCTGTTTCTTTTCCGCCGTTTAAGCGCTCGCCTTGAGGGTGGCCCCAGCAAAGCGCCTTACCAATTCCCGTGCGAAAGCCGCATTCAAGCGATGCCCGCTCTTGTAGGCCACGATGTGTCCGACGATTTCGAAGCCCGTGAGCGCGAGATCGCCGATGACGTCAAGCGCCTTGTGCCGAGCACATTCATTGTCGAAACGCAGCCGATTGCCGACTGGTCCACGTTCGTTGAATATCAACAAATCGTGAGAACGCACACGCTTGCCCAGCCCGGCACGCAACATTTCGTCGGCTTCGCGCTCAAGCAGGAAAGTCCGGCATGGAGCGATATCTTCCCGAAACAATTCGGGCGTGATTTCCAAACTTGCCACCTGAAAGCCGATTATCGGATCATTGGCATAGTCGAGCGTGTACTCCACCGAATACGCGTCGTTGGGATTGGGGAATGCTTCGATACTGCAGTCGCCGCTCGAAACCATCACGTGTTCCGTAATCTCCAAGCGATTCGCCTCCGCAGCTTGTTCGACAACTCCCACAGAC
>JBGTEU010000772.1:0-1570 GCA_041747595.1 Bythopirellula sp. | reverse complement strand
TCCAGTAGGTTCGCGCACTATCCTTGCAGTGGCGGATAACACCACCGAATCGACAACGAGTTGCCACACCCATGCTGACCATTCCCGCGGAACCGAGCGAAGCTCAGGCCGCCCCCACATCAGACCCTTTAGCATCCGCCGAGCCCTCGCTGTCCGTGGCTCCCGAGGTGATGCTGGCCGACGGCAAATGGTTTCCACTTGCCGGGCTCAGTGCCGAAGAGCTTTCCGAATTGCAATGGGATCAAGAGCAGCGTTTCGCCCGCGCGATTCTCTCGTTCCCGAAGAACAGCCGTCAGCGTTCTCTGATCACGGGCCAGGCGTACGACACGATCTGCACGATCCTTGCGGCCCAACGCACCGAGGGCGAGCCCCTGGTGATGGGACTCGACAAGCGCTACGTCCGTCTGGTTCTGGAACTCTTGAGCCACCAAATCGACGAAGGCATCAGTCGGCCACGATTTTTTGAAGTCGGTTACGGCAGCGGCACGTTGCTCAAAGAAATCAACGATCGAGGTTTTCCCGTTGCGGGAGTCGAAATCTCCACAACGATGCGCGAACAGGCTATGCACACGCTAGGCAAACAACACGCCGAGCAACTCCTGTTGGGCGACCTCCGCACGGTCGATGCAGAGTCGCTCGCCCAACCACCGACGCTCGTCTATTGGAACGACGTGTTCGAACACATCTGCCCCGACGAAATCGCCGACTATCTCGCGCACATTTACGCACTGCTCGAGCCGGGCGGCAAACTCGTGACGATCACGCCCAACTGGCTGCTGCGACCTTCCGATGTGACGGGCGATTTCTGCCCCCTACGCACCGAAGCACGCGGCCTGCATCTTAAAGAGTATCGACTCGCGGAAGTGGCAACGCTCTTAAAGCAAGCCGGCTTCAAGCAAATCGCGACGCCCCTGGTGGTGAGCAGAAATCGAATTTATCTCTGCGGCAACGGCTTGCGGCTCGTAAAACAATGGTGCGAACCGCTTATCGACAAACTGCCGGTAAAACCAGCGCATCTCCTCTGCCGCGGGCTAGGTCTATCTTACACGATCGCGACGAAGTAAACCCGTCGACAACAAGTAGCATGGTCCCCCGGGCCGTGGTGATTTGCGTTCTTGAAGACACGGCCGAGGCGGCCAAGCTACTTCCCAACCATCATTCCCGCGCCACGGGTGATGATGAGTAACCAATCCTTGCTCCGGTGCTAACCGCTTGGCATCTGATGAGTCCCAGATAAGTGACAGAACTTCCAAGCGAGAGGCCAGGCGCTATCTCTTGGTTCGCGAACGCAGCACCATGATCGGCTCGCGGCCATCGCCGTCGCGGAGGCGAACCACCTTCAAACGGTAGCCGCCAAAGCCGGAGTACTGATGGGGCGTGCCGTCTTGACGGGTGAAGGTGATTTCATTTTCAGAAATTTTTTCATCGACGTAAGTCGCCGGCCAACTCATGTCGAACCTGCCGATGGTGAGATAGTCTTGTTGCTGCGGATCGGCAAGAAACTCCGCTTCGCTGGCAAAGCTCGGTGCGCTGGCAAGCAACCGTGTTTGGACAAAGTGCGAAAGCCCAA
>JBGTEU010000771.1:0-4798 GCA_041747595.1 Bythopirellula sp. | reverse complement strand
GGGGACCACGTCGGCCGGCAGCAAATCGGCTTCGCTGCCATCGGCCAATCGTTCGCGCAACACCAGCTCCAATTGATCGGCCCACAATCGCCCGCCGGCCATCGTGAGGCGCGGGCGACCTCGCACGGCGAGCACCGGTCGACCATCGACGCGGCGCAAATCCATTCCTTCGGTCCAGCGAACTTCAAACGACTGTTGGTTTTTCCCTTCACCGGGCAACGCCTTGAGCCACCCATTCCCTGCGGCCAGGAGCGTGCCGACGCGCTGGCCGGAATTCTTGGGCGGGGCTTGATATTGCACCAGCGGGGCATGCACTTCGTTTCCCTGATAGGTGAGTACGATTTCGTCCTGCCCGCTGAACGTGACCCGCTGGGGGCCGAGCTCGATTCGCATGAGCCCGCAACGGGCCGCCGCATCGTGCGTATCCGCAGTGAGCTCGACGGGGGAAAGCTCCGTGCCGTGGGCCTCGATCGTGCCCGCGTGCAAGGCACTCACCGCACGGGTGCGGCCGGCGACGGAGGTCGCCTTCGCGGGATCGTCGACAATTTGTGAGACGCTTTCATCCTTGCCAGCGAAATACAAATTCAGCGCGTCACAGACCAAGCGATTCCGCGCGCCGTTGGAATAATTCTGTTCCAGCTTCACCCGCTCGACGAACGACGCCAGATTCGCCGTGAAATCAAACTTAAAGCGTCCTTGGCTTGTCACGTGAACGGGGGGCAATTCGCCCTGCGGAACTTTTTTGCCGTCGAATAGTCCGGTACTTTGCACCGCGAGATGGGCTTCGACGTTTTGCACGATTTCCAGCGAGTCGATGCCGCCGATGTCGGGCCCGGCGTTCATTTGTCCGCGCTCGATGGCGACCAGACGGATTTCAAGGACCTTGCCCTTGCCCCAATGCTCGCCGAGCCGCATCTCGACCTCGGCATCGGTGCGGATCAAGTCTTGATTCATGTAAAGATCGCGGGTTTTGAGGAGCAAGTCGTCCTGGGGGCCCTCTTCTTGCATGTCGCTGCGAACGATGATGTCGCCCAACAGCCGAGCCCATTGCAAACGGCCCAAACCGTTGAGGCCCGCGCTGAAACCCTCGTCGAGTTGGATCACCGCGCCGTGCGGCGCTTCGAGAATCACCGCATCGCGGGGCGGGGCTTCGCCGGGGACGCGCTCGTGCGGAAAAAACAGCACGGCACATTTGTTGACCCGCACTTGGCCGTCGTCCTGGGGCTGATATTCGTCGAGCACGATCATCGCCTGGCCGTTGTCAAAGCTCTTGGGGGGCGCGGCGAGGGTCCAATGCCCCGCGGGAAAATACGCGGCGAGCAATTCACGATGTTTGTGCGCCGGCACGTAGTCGGGGGAATCCATGGGGATCGTCCCCGCCAGATCGGGGATGATATGGGGCCGAGCCGGTTCGAGAAACGGCACGGCCAGCAGCACGTACGCCTGATAAATCACCACCGTGACGGCAAAGGCGATTCCGGCATGTGTGAGGCGAGTGAGCATCGAAGAATTTATGATTTATGATGTGAGATATATGATGTCTACATCCCTTGCGGTTTCGCGAGTATTACACGGAGTACTTGCGAATCGTCGTTTCCCAGCGGTTGGTGTTCTTGAGAATCAATTCGATCAGCTCGCGGATCGCCCCCTGCCCTCCTGGTTGGCTCGTTACATACGCGGCGGCGTGGCGAACTTCTTCGGCGGCGTCGGCCACGGCCACTCCCAACCCTACACTTTGAATCGCTGCAAGGTCGAGCAAATCATCGCCGACGTAGCCAATCTGACCGAGTTCGAGTTTGAGCTCCGTAGCGATTTGACGGACCGCGGTGAGTTTATCTTTCGCCCCTTGGCGAACGATCTCGATATCAAGTTCCGCGGCACGCAACTTAACCACCTGTGAACTGCGTGACGTGACGATCCCAAACGGATAGCCGTTCTGCTGCCAAAGCCGAATCCCCTGGCCGTCGCGGATGTGAAACTGCTTCGACTCATTCCCTTGATTGTCGAGAATCAACCGACCGTCAGTGAGCACGCCATCGACGTCGGAGAGAATCAAGCGAACAGCGGCACATTTTTCGGTGAGATTCATAGTGGGTGAGTAGGTAATTAGGTGAGTATGTGAGTATGTGAGTAGGTAGGTACGCGTGGTAGTGACTTACTCACCTACTCACTTACTAACTTACTCACATCTCCACTTAATCCGCGTATTCATCGACATTGTAAATTCGCACCGCGGGACGCGCTTGTTTGCGAGACGACTTCGGACCCACTTCGGCGTCGGGTAACATGCTCACCACGTCGGTGACGTCGATCATCCCCACCGGTTTGCCCGTGCTGTCGATCACCGGGAGCTCGCTGATCTTGCGGTCGGCGAGCAAATCGACTGCCTCGCTCATTTTCGCTTCGACCGAAACCGTGGTGGGGGATTTGATCATCACTTCGATCACGGGGCGGTCGAGCGCACCGTCGTTGCGGGCTTCAATCAGCCGCGCGAGATCGCTGTCGGTAAATAGGCCCGTGAGCCGCCCCACCGTGTCGACCAACATGATCGCCCCGCTGCGGCGTCCCGGTTTGGTGCTGGTCACAAGCACTTGGCGAATCGTGTCTTCGGCACGCGCAACGCGGCATTCGTTCAAACTGCGCATGTGATCGGTGACACCGCTGAGCTTCAAACCGAGCGCTCCGCCCGGATGGAACTTGGCAAAATCTTCCGCAGCGAAGCCTTTCAAGCGACTTTCCACTAGAGCCAGGGCATCGCCGAGAGCGAGCATCACGGCGGTGCTGGTGCTGGGCGCGAGACCCAACGGACAAGCCTCGTCGAGTTGGCCCAGTTCGATCACAACGTCGGCGGCTTGGCCGAGCGTGCTTTTCTTCGTGCCGGTAATTGCCACGAGTGGCACGCCGACGCGGCGAAAACTGGCAAGCAAACTCAGCACCTCGCTGGTCTCGCCGCTTTGCGAAAGCGCGAGCACGACGTCGCCTTGCCGCACGCGACCGAGATCGCCGTGAATCGCTTCGGCCGGGTGCAGGAAATGTGCCCGCGTTCCGGTCGAAGCAAACGTGGCGGCGAGTTTCTGGCCGATGTGCCCCGCCTTGCCCATGCCGGTGATGATGAGGTCCCCTTCGAGGCGGTAAATCATCCGCACGGCACGAAAGAAATTGCCGTCGAGTTGCTTCACCAGGGCGGTCAGGGCGCGGGCTTCGGCACGCACGACTTCGCGGCCCAGCCGCAAGACTTCCGCTTCGGACAGGAGAGGGAGTTGTGATTCGTTCGCTCGCCGACGGAGCGCTGCATCCGTGCTCATTGTTGGGTCTTCCTTGACACAACGGGGAGAAAAATTCCAAGTGCGGATTGTACGCCGACGGGCCGTTTGTCACAACGCGAAGAAGTGAACGCTGCTCGCAAGCGAGGGGCTGCTAGCATGCAGTTAAATCTAATTCCCACTGTCGCGTCCGGCGCTGTGCACGCCAGATCAGCAGTGCAGCCACCGCGAGGGGAAGTAAAAGCTGGCATACCAGCTGGGGATCGCTGGCATACCTGCTGATAATGCCGCCGGGAGTGGAAAAGAACGTGTACAGGGGAAGGCTCACGACAATGCGATCGGGTGCCAACGCTTGGCCCGTCGTTGCATCGGTAAATCCAGAAAGAGGCCCCACGAAACCGAACTTCATGCTGCCGACGTTAAGAGCGAGAACCAACGCAGAGAGTGCCATCCAACGCCAACTCAAACCCGCGCGTGATGCCCGTCGTGACAAGAAAAGCAACACGGCCATTGGCAGTACAAAGACATACCAACCTATAAAGCTATACATAACAAGATAGACGCCGGTCGTCAGCAACTCCGGTTTCGACGGCGACTCTATGCCAATGGCTTCCAGTGTTTTTCCCAAGAGCATCAAGCCCAGGCCTGACCCAATCCAAGCTGCAACGAGCAACACGAGCGGCACGAACAAAAAAGTCACTACCCGCCAGCGGCCACACCAATGCCGGCGCTGATAGTCGCGAACCGTTTTTTTGACAAGCGATTTTGTTTCGCCCAATCGCTCGATCGCCGCCGCGATGGCAGCCGTTTCATCCATGCCGGCCGTTTGCCATTCTTCGGTAAGATCGCGGTGATGATCGGCCAATTCCTCAGCCGCCCGGCGCGCGTATTCGGCCGGTAACCCTCGGAGGATTAATTCACCTGTAAATTCACGAAGCGATTCGGGCGTGTTCATCCTTGCCTCCTTGCAAGATGCGACTAACGGCTGTAACGATTTGCGACCAATGATCGAGCGACTGAGCTTGCTGCTTGCGGCCCCTAGGAGTCACGCGATAAACGACCCGGCTCCGCCCACTGACGTCGATCCGCCGCGACGCCAGGACGCCCCGCTCTTCCAGTTTGTGCAGCAGTGGATAGATGCAGCCTTCGCCGAAAGTGAGGACTTCGCCGCTGCCGGCGCGGATGGCTTGCACCAATTCGTAACCATACATGGGGCGTTGGCTTAAAAGTTCCAAGCCGACAAGCTCGGGTACGCCGTTAAGAAAGTCGGGATTTGTGCTCTTCTGTTTCATGCGGCGGAGAATACCTCGTAGTTTGAGGTATGCCAAGAGCAGTTTTGCCAATCCTTTGCTTAGGGATCACCAAACTCTGGCGAGTTCGGCTACGCTAGTGACGGTAGCTGAAGTCGCCAGACTTTGGTGAAGCGCTAGCTGGCGTTACTGCGCATAAAAAATCCGGACGTCGACTTGCGAAGTCGACGCCCGGCGTCAGAGTTGTCAATCAGAGTCCGTTCCGAGTTTATTGTTCTTCTCCTC
>JBGTEU010000770.1:0-2170 GCA_041747595.1 Bythopirellula sp. | reverse complement strand
GGTTCGGGGCTGCTCAACAATCCTGAGCCAACTCAAGTCCCGCCGCAAACGCAGAGTTTTCCCGGGCCGGTTACTTCCGCACCCGTGCCGTTCACTTCCCAGCAACCCCATCCCGCGGTTGTCAGGATTATTGTTCCCGAGGGGGAAGCCACTTCGTTTGGCAGCGGCACATTAGTGGACGTGCGAGAAAAGTTCGGCATGGTCATCACCAATTGGCACGTCGTCCGCGATGCCCAAGGTCCGATCGAGGTGATCTTTCCCGGCGGGTTTACATCCAAAGCGCGAGCGCTCAAAGTCGACGCCGACTGGGATTTGGCGGCTTTGGTGATTTGGCGTCCGCCGGTTGAGCCCGTGAAGATCGCCGACTTGGCGCCGCAAGCAGGCGACCAACTCACGATTTGTGGCTACGGGCCGGGCATTTATCGCTCCGCGACGGGCCGCTGCACGCAGTATTATTCGCCTAAGGAGAATCTGCCCCAGCAAATGGTGGAGCTCAATGTCGAAGCACGGCAAGGGGATTCCGGCGGACCAATTTTCAATAGCCGTGGCGAACTTGCGGGTGTGTTGTTCGGTGCCGGCCAAGGAACCACCCTCGGCAGCTTCGGCGGTCGCGTGGATGCCTTCCTCGCCTCACTGGCGCCCGATATTGGCCGACAAACCGAAGGGCAGCTTGTTTCTTGCCCCACTTCAGAGCAACTTGCCCAGCAGCCGTCTCTGCAAGATGCGGCGAAAAGTGGTTGGAGTTCAAGCGAAGAACGACCTTCCACCAAATCAGTCAACAAAACCACGACCGCCGCGCTGTTGCAGCCACCGGCGTTTGAAGAATTGCAGCAAGCGAATTTTAAGACGTCCGTTTCACAATCGTCACTTGCCAGGCCAGACCAAAGCATCGATGGGGATGCTCTCACGGAATTTTTCTTGTTCGATCAAGTGAAATCGGGTCTTGCCGCGATTGGCTTGTTCTCGATTGTGGTGATGATGCTCAAGGCGGCGGGGTAAGAAGAACCGTTTCGATATTGTCATCCCGAGCGGGAGCCGTGCGACCCGAGGGATCTGGCCATGGACCCTAACACGTTTGGCGAGACGAACTCAATCGGAACCCAGATTCCTCAGTCGCTAAGGCTCCTTCGGAATGACATTCTTAACGCACACGGACTAGCTCGCCAATTTCGACCGTAGGTCCGCCACGATTTCGCGGGGGACAAAGCGGGCAAGTTCTTCGTCCCCGGCAAGAGGCGTGATCTGTTTGATGAGTGAGCTCGATACATGTGAGAATTCGTCATCGGCCATCAGAAACACGGTTTCTATTTCTGGATCAAGTTTACGATTGGCAAGCGTCATCGTGAATTCACTTTCCATATCGGTAAGCGATCGCACGCCGCGGATGATCACGCGGGCCTCGCATTGGCGGACGAAATGCACCGCGAGGCCGGTGAACATTTCCACGCGGACATTCGGCAAATGCCGCGTCGTGCGGAGGATCAACTCGACGCGCTCTTCACCGGTAAACAAAGAGGCCTTTTCAATGTTCATGCCAACGCCGACGATCAGCTCATCCACCAATCGGCTGCTGCGCTCAATGACGTTGAGATGCCCGAGCGTGATGGGATCGAAGGAACCTGTGTAGACGGCGCGACGGGACATGGTGAAGGTTCGCGGGTAGAGGCGATGAGTTGAACGGATACCCCTCAATTTTGATGGCAATGAAGGAATTCAGCCAGTCCATTTTTCCATTCGCATTCTACAACGCCCTTTGTTAAAATGGGCCGAAAAGCCTTTGGCTCATTCGAATTGGGTTTTTAAAACGCCTGTTCATGTAAGAGTTGCTACTATGAGCGGATTTCCCTCGTCTTTGAAACGCCTCGCCGCGATGTTCGGTGCGATCTTTTCACTCTTGTGTGCCGAAAACCTTTCGGTTCAAGCCGAAGTCGGCCACGTGATCCATATCAGCGTGGACGGACTGCGCGGCGATTTTCTAAAATCTCGAATCGAATCAAGCCCGGAACTTTATCCCAATTTCAAGCGGTTTGTCGACGAGGGTGCCACCACTTTCAATGCTCGCACGGATTACACGCATACGAATACGTTGCCAAACCACACTTCGATGCTGACCGGCCGGCCGGTGTCGCGCCCCAGCGGGGCACCATTAACCATTCATCATGGCTACACG
>JBGTEU010000769.1:0-2993 GCA_041747595.1 Bythopirellula sp. | reverse complement strand
GGCAATCGCAGCAGGCGATTGAATATGGAATCGAATGGTCGATACAACCGGGTGAGCAGCGTCGGTTCCTGAGGATCTCCAGTGGCCGAGCCGGCGAGACTTCCGACCACTGCTCGAACCCGTTGCTGATCATCGACGATCCAGATACGCGCCACCTGCCGGTCGAGTCCACCCAGGATCTTCGCCAACTCCGGAGAGTGGATCATCACACGACTGAGCTGGAGATTTTCGGCGCGCGGGTAGGTGGTGATGATGTCGCGAATCACCCGCGTATCCGGGTCATCGACGTCGACAATTTCGAATCCGACACGTGTCGTTGATCTAATCATGAAGCGGGGAATGCGAATCTCGACGTTGTAGCCGCCTTCGACTTCCTTCATTACCGCAGCGATCTCGGATACCGGTTCCCCGGTCAGTGGATATCGCCAGTCCTCGTTCATCAGGTAGACGCTCATTCGGCCGCTGGTACGCGTCAGTAAAAGATAGCGATTGATCTGATTCGGTAGATTCTGGATGGTGAGTCGCACTTGATCGCTGTGGTCGAGTCGCCGCAAGTCGTCGGCGCGATAGAGTACGTTGTCGTCATCGACCATGAACAATGCATACAGAAATTGACCCCGATATCCCAACGTATGACGAACCGCAAGTGACCAGGGCTGGAAGCGCGCCGTACATTCCTCGCCGAATGAGCCAGTGAAGTTGCGCAGGTTCTCCATTTGCGCCCCCCAGTCGGACTCATCGCCATCGAGTTGCAGAAGATTGGGCAATTGATGCGCGTACAGATCGTAGCGGCCACCGATCAATTCCGGCACGCCGGTATCTGGGCGAAACAACTCCTCGCGATCGTTGAGCACCGTGCCGACCGCGCGCGCCGTCAGCACCAACGCATCTTCCTGACCCTGCAGCAGAAAGCGTTTCATCTCGTTTACGTAGTGGATTCCCACCCAGGGCAGGGTGAATGTGGCCAGCACAAGTAACAGAAATTTGGCGCGAAGGGTTAAGCGTCGCGGGCGTTTGAAACGAATTTTCCAGGCCATTACACGGCCAACTCAGTCACCCTGCCAGCGGTAGCCGATACCGAATACCGTACGGATCATGTTGAACGTGGGGTCGACCTGCTTGAACTTGTTGCGAATTCGGCGAATATATCCGTTGATGGTGTTTTTCTCGACGTAGCTTTGACGAGTGACCTGCATCATCGCGTCATAGGTCTTTACATGATCGGGACGTCGCGCCAGTGCCTCCACAAGCCAGAACTCGGTAAGCGTCAGACTCACCGGTTGGCCGTTCCATCGAACCGACATGCTACCCTGGTTGATCTCGAGCGGGCCAAGAATGAGCTTCTCGCTCTCATCGTCAGGCGCATGCAACGTATCGGCGATTCGGAACAGAGAGTTGACGCGCACGACCAGAAACTCGAGGTTGACCGGCTTCGTCAGGTAGTCCCAGGCATCGAGTCGAAGGCCGGAAACGCGATCGATGTCGCTATTGCGCGCGGTAAGAAAGATGATCGGAAGGTCGGAACTCATGGCGCGAAGTTCTCGACACAGGTCGAACCCACCGTCCATTTCGTTTTCGAGCATGATGTCGAGTATGGCCAGATCCGGCAACTTGATGTGGAAGGCGCGCAGAGCCTCGGGCCGATTGCGAAAAAGCTGCACATCATAGTTATGGGCCACCAGCGCTTCGCGATAGTTCTCTCTCTGGTCCCGATCGTCTTCGACTATGGCAATGGTTCGACTCATGGCAGGTTTCGCCGCAGGTATGCTGAGGAGCGGCATTCTAACCGAGATTATCCACCGGCGTTCGCCCGGGAGCGAGATGCCTGCAACTTGCCATGAATTCGCCATGTATTAAACCGCATTGTCCCACTCCAGGGTGTTCTACTGGGTCTTTAGGACACTCGGATACATTCCCATGGAAAACGTCGTTTTCATACCCGTTTCTGATGAGCTGTTGTTTGACCATCCAGAGCGCATTCGCGGTCCGCTGATACCCTACACACCAGGGATGCGCGTTACCGGTGCAGCGTCGGATGCCAAAGGCGTTGATAACAGGAAGTTGCCGGAGAGCCGGAAGTTGCCCACCACAGGCAAACCATCAGAGTCCCATACCAAGGAGCAGCCGTGACTAGCCAACATTCATGGCGCTCGTGGATGGGTCTTGCCGCGTATAGTGTAGCAATCTCTGTACTTGCAGCAGTTTCGTTAACCGTCCTTACCGTGCTTTTTGCATCCTTGTAATCCGGTCGCCATCCCAACCCTCGGACTCAAGATCGCGACGCCTGAAAAAGCAAAGGCCGCCCGGTGGGCGGCCTCGTGTCGGTTACCGGCCAGTCGCTGATTTCAATCAACCGGCAGCGATACTGTAAACTCTAGTTGGTCAACTTGTCGGTGCTGTCGAGTTTGTTGCGATCCGGACGGACCGGGCGCGGGGCGGTGGGGCGCAGCCTCGGCGGGTGACCTCGATCGGATCCAAGCATCGACTTGTCGGACTCCATCTCGATGGAACCCTTGAACTGGCAGCCGTCTTCCAGCACCACGCGTGGGGAGCGAATGTCACCGACGACATTTCCGGTTGGTTTGATTACCACTTTTTCACTGGCTCGCAATTCACCCTTCACTTCGCCATCCACTCGGATGATTCGGGCGGTGATGTTCGCCATAACGTGACCGTTCTCGTCGATCACAAGGTTGTTCTCCTTGAGGTTGACGGTGCCCTCGATGGTGCCGGCAACAACCAGATCCTCCTCACCTGTGACATCACCGTGAATGGTAATGGATGGTCCGATGGAGGCTGATTTCTTTACGCTGTCGCTACCGCCGCTGCGGATAGTGGGGCTTGAGGTGTCTTTCACGTCCTCGGACGGATCGGTGAGGTCTTTGTTCTGAGTCATAACGGGAAATTCCAATTCAAATCGAGTTGTCTGTATCGAAGTGTGTGGTTGCCAAACGGTCAATGGTGGCAAACTGGTCGATGGATTGTCTAACAGC
>JBGTEU010000768.1:0-4604 GCA_041747595.1 Bythopirellula sp. | reverse complement strand
GGGCGGGGCTCGTTACGGTCGTTGTCCCCCGCGGCGTGCAGGACACGGTCGCGGGTTTTGAACCCTCGCTGATGACCGTCGGCTTGGGGGATGCCGATTGCGACGTCTTGGAACAGGACTTCTTCTCCGAAATCAGCGATCTCGGCGAGAATCAAACGAGTCTCGCGCTGGGTCCCGGCATGGGCACCGAAGCCACGACCGAACGGCTTCTTCACGCGCTCTACCACAAACTACCGCAACCGTTGGTGGTCGACGCCGATGCGCTCAACGCGATTGCGACGTGGAAAGAGGGTTTGAAAAACGGCGCGGGGCCACGGATTCTCACGCCCCATCCAGGCGAGTTCGAGCGGCTCACGGGCGAAAAGTGCGACAACGATTTGAACACCCGCGCTGAGCAAGCCTCAGAGCTCGCTCGACTTGATCCGACCGAGCAAACCATCGTCATTTTGAAAGGTCACCGCACGATTGTTACCGACGGCCGGCAAGTGTCGTTCAACCAAACCGGCAATCCCGGGATGGCCACCGGCGGCAGCGGCGATTCGCTCACCGGCATTCTCACGGCGCTGTTGGCTCAGGGGATGGAACCGTGGGATGCCGCACGACTGGGAGTACACGTTCACGGCCTAGCGGGCGATTTGGCCGCCGAGGAATTGGGGGAGGTTTCGCTGATCGCGAGTGATATTATTGATTTTTTGCCGTTGGCGTTTCAGCGCTGTTAAGTCGCGCTCCGCTGCGCGTCGCGGCTAAACATTTTGATTGCGTGTCGCAGCTAAACTGGTTGTGCCGCGGGGATGTGACCTTCCCAATCGATGGAAAGTTCCGAGTCGAACACTTTCTCGAACATGCCCGTGCGACGTCGTGCTGCCCAGAGATCGGTCTCGGGGTATTCGTCGGCGAACACGACAAGCTCCAAAAGATCGTTCGTCATCCGCACTTCGACCTTAGCGATGGTCTGATTGTGGGTGCGGTCGAGTCCCCCCGCCAGGCGTAAGACTGCCGCCATGCGGCAAACGCGAATTTGATCCTCGGCGCTCAAGCGGCCAAAGTTGTCGTGCTTTCGCTTCGGTTCCGAACCGCGATGGTAACGGGCCACGTTGGCGACTAACTCCAACTCCTCGGGTCGGAAACCCTCGATGTGGCTGTGCAAGATCAAGTGGTAGGAATGTTTGTGGTGGCTCTCGTAGTTGATGAGATAGCCGACATCCTGCATCCGCCCGGCGGCCTCGAGCAGCCGAACGTCTTTCTTATCGATCTCAAAGAATTCGCAGAGCCCCGTATAAATCTGCCCCGCAAGTTTCGCCACCTGGCGAGAGTGTTCCAATTGGACGCCGCATGCCACGGCAAAACGCTCGAGCTGCGCGTTTTCATCGGCGGGCAGTTCGCGGCGATTGTGTCCTTGCAATTCTTCGATCATGGAGAGCAGCAATCCATCGCGAATGCCAAACGCATGGACCTGCAACAAATTCACTTTGAAGCGGCGCATGATGCAGTCGATCACCGCTAGCCCCGGCACGATGATATCGGCGCGATCGGGGTTGAGCCCCGGCACTTCACGCCGCAGCTTGAGCGGCAACTTGCGCAGGCGGTCGATCAAATGTCGCAACTCGGCGCGGGTGACCTGGCAACCAGCGACGGGGAGCCGCGACTGGCCTTTGGCCGCCATCACGATGCTTGCCAAGCTGGTGAAGGTGCCCCCGGACCCGATCAGCAGATGCAGCGGTTGTTTGGGCTTCTCGGTGGTTTTGCTCAACTCGCGGTTGATCCAGCGCTCCATCCGTTTGTAATCGTCGCCCGCGAGAGATTGGCCGCCGCCGAATTTTTCGTTGAGCCGCACGGCCCCCAATTGAGTCGCGTAGATTGTTTCGACCAGTTCTCCGCTGGCCAGCACGATCTCGGTACTGCCGCCGCCGATATCCACCAGCAGCGTGTTCTTCCCCGCGAGATCGAAGCGCCGCTTCACGCTGTGAAACGCCAGCCGCGCTTCCTTCTGCGAGCTAATCACTTCGAGCGAGATTTCCAACTGGTCTTTGACCATTTGGCAAAACTCGGGACCGTTGGTCGCTTCGCGGACCGCGCACGTGGCAATCGCCCGCAGATTTTCAATTCCCAGTCCATGAGCGATCGACTTGAACCGACGCAATGCCGCCAGGGATTCGGCAATCGAGGCGTCGTCGAGCTTGCCGGTCGAGGCGAGCGAGCGACCCAGTCGGGTTGATTCGCGCTCTTCATCGAGAATGCGATAGCGGCCATCGGCCTGTGCCTCGGCCACCACCAATCGAATGCTGTTGCTGCCCACGTCAATCGCAGCCAGCCGGGGGACCACATCGGGTGTGAGATAGTTTTGCTGTTCAGCCATCGCTGTGAGGCATCCTTGTCTGCCGATTGCGGCCCGGTTGCTTGTGACACTAGGGCAAGGTCAGCTTCCTAGACGTAAAATCCTTCGTCTCCATTTAAGGATAGCATGATTGAGAAGAAAATTGAGCACCGATTTTGTGAATTCTTTGTGTTGGTGGCGAGCGTACGTCATCCTGAGGGGAGTTCCGCGACCCGAAGGATCTGGGTTCATCACGTATTCGCATGGAGAACTTGCAAGAGTAGAACCCAGATTCTTCAGTCGCCAAGGCTCCTTCAGAATGACATTGGGCGGCCGCTCGTTGACCGAATGATACGCCTACAGAATAATCGAGTCTTGTCCGTGTCCTTTCGAGAAGACTATGCCCATCATCCGCGATCTCAGTCAGTTGCCCGATTCGGCCCGCCGTGGCGCGGTGGCCATCGGCAATTTCGACGGCGTGCATCGCGGGCATTTGGAAATCGTCCGCCGATTGCTGGAACGTGCCCGCGAGGTGAGCGGACCGGCCATTGTGTTCACGTTCGATCCCCATCCGGTGCGATTGTTGCGTCCCGAACAATGTCCGCCGCCCCTCACCTGGACCGAACGCAAGGCCGAGCTACTGGCCGCCCATGGTGTTTACATGGTGGTAGCCTATCACACCGACGAGGAACTGCTGCAACTCACGGCGCAAGAATTTTTTAACAAGATCGTGCTTGGCGCACTCGATGCCCGGGCTATGGTCGAAGGTCCGAATTTTTATTTTGGCCACAACCGCGAGGGGAATGTCGAACTGCTGGCCAAGCTTACCGCGGCAGCGGGGCTGTCGCTCGACGTGGTACCGCCGGTCGAGATTGCCGGCAAATTGGTTTCGAGTTCGCGGATTCGCACCCTGATTTCCGCGGGCGAAGTCGCCACCGCAGGCGAGTTGCTCTCGGCACCGTACCGAATTCGGGGTATGGTGACGCACGGGGTAGGGCGGGGGGCCAAGATCGGTTTTCCCACCGCCAACCTCGAAGGAATCGACACGCTGCTCCCCAAGCCGGGCGTGTATGCCGGGCGGGCCATCGTCCAGTCGATTCTTTATCCAGCGGCAATCAACCTGGGGGCCAACCCCACCTTCGGCGAGACGGCACAAAAAGTGGAAATTCATTTGCTCGACTATCACGACAGCCTGTATGGCCAACCGCTGGAAGTGGAATTCCTGGCCCGTTTGCGCGACGTGACCACCTTCGCAAACCCGACGGAACTCGTCGATCAATTGCAGCAAGACATCAAGCGGACTCGTGAAATCGCCTCTCAGGGAATCGCCGTGGAGCCCTCATGACGATCGATTGGCAACCTCTGAAAAGAATCATCGCGGATCACGATTCGTTTCTGCTCACCTCGCATTGCCGCGCGGATTGCGACGCAGTCGGCAGCGAACTTGCCATGGGGGAAATCTTGGAGTCGTTAGGCAAACGTGTTCGGATCGTCAACGGCGACGAAGTTCCCAGCCACATCCGCTTCTTCGATCCTGAAAATCGCGTCGAGACCTTGGGCAAAGGGGTCACACCAGCGGAGCTTCAAGACATTGAGGTCTTAATGGTGCTCGACACGAGTGCCTGGGGGCAATTGGGGCCGATGGCCGAGGTCGTCAAAAATTTCACCGGCGTGCGGGTGGTCGTCGATCATCACGTCAGCCAAGACGACATGCAGGCCCAGGTGTTCAAGGATGCGACGGCTGAGGCCACGGGGCGACTCGTCTTGGAACTCGCCGAGGCGCTGGATGTTACGCTCACTCCGACGCTCGGACAAATCTTGTTCACGGCGATTGCCACCGACACGGGCTGGTTCCGCTTTTCGTCGGTGACGGAAGGAACGTTTCTCGCGCTCGCCAGATTGGTCGCCGCGGGGGCCAATCCCCCCGAGATCTTCGCCGCGCTGTACGAGCAGCATACCCTCGCGCGGTTGATGCTCCGCGCACGCATCCTGGCCAACATTGAATCGCTTGCGGGGGGTCGCTTAATGGTCACGCATGCGACGCAAAAAGACTTTGCCGAAACCGGTGCCGAAACCGCCGACACCGAGGATGTCATCAACACGTTGCTCACCGTGGCCGGCAGCCAGGTCGCGGTGATGTTTGTGGAGCTTAAGAAAACCACCAAAGTAAGTTTGCGAAGCCGCACCGATTTCGACGTCCGAGGAATCGCCGATCGCTTCGGTGGCGGGGGTCACCGCGCCGCGGCAGGAATCGCATTTGAAGGAAGCCTGGCCGACGCGCGCAAGGCGG
>JBGTEU010000767.1:0-2567 GCA_041747595.1 Bythopirellula sp. | reverse complement strand
GCGGGCAAACACATCGATCGGGCACAACAACATGGCCACGAGAAGCACGACGACAATCTTGCGAATGTT
Organism: Bythopirellula sp.; assembly: GCA_041747595.1. GTDB lineage: Bacteria > Planctomycetota > Planctomycetia > Pirellulales > Lacipirellulaceae > Bythopirellula. The sequence continues at coordinate 2,498 of JBGTEU010000767.1, read as the reverse complement.
AAACATCTGGGAAGTCCTTATTTTGATTTGTTGTGCTGGATGATTATTGGATTGCGGAGGCCGCATGTTCCGGCGATGCACTGCGAGTGATTTTCACCTCAGGTAGATTCGGCAAGATCTCGCCGTCCACGTCGCGGCCAATGATCTGCCAAGACAAGGTGTTGTCATCCAACAACTTTATAACGTTGATCGAAGAGGCCTTGCGACCATCCGGCAATATCGCCGCTGTCTCTACAATCCAGCGGTCCTCTTTGTGTGTCCAAGTGCCTTCCGCCAAGCCGCCATCGGAATCGAACGCCCACGAGCGAATCTTTCCTTCCGATGCATCCCAACCAATGACCTGCACTCCCGAGAGCCCGGGCTCGTTTGGTAGCTCGATGATGAACGTTCGAGTCAGGAAATTCTGGTTCTTGGCCCACTGGCACGTTGATTCCACCCGCGCTTCTTCGTCCTCATCGACCCACGTGCCGATCATCCAGGAGAGTGGCTTGAGTTGTTCGTAATGAGAGGGAACCTCAACAGATTTTTTTTCAGTCACGCGATCCAAGAACCACTTGTCGCCTTGTTTGACATGGACGGCCGAATACTGCGTGACCTCGGGTTCGGAATCGCCGCCCACAACTTGTGCGGTCCCATGTTCAACGGCCACGCTGGGCGATACGAAATCGATTGCCGTCACACTGACCGTGAGTTTGGAGTCCTTGAGTTCTTCGAGGACCGAGGCAAATTCCTGCTCAATGGCCTCGCGTCCAATGACTTCCGTGCCAGTGAGGGGATTCTGGTACACCGCATGATTCGACCAGTGCGCGGCCAACGCCTTGGGATCTCGCGCGTCAAACGCCTTAACGTAGGAGTCCACCGCCGCGCGAATCGCAGCCTCGTCGGCAGACTGATCGGCGGCAAGTGGGGCAATCATCATGCAGGCCGCAAATAAGGCCAACAGATAAACATGGGATCTCATCGTCTATCCTCCTCGGAGTGGAATAACTTGTGAGTCGCTTGGCGCTTGATCGGTCGGTTGCCCCCCAACGCCAGAAAAGTCGTGCGATGCAGAATGAACTCGATACGAGCGAGCAATAAGTTTGACCAGGGAACGTCTTATTCACCTCATACTGTATTCTTCGCGTATGCAACACGCAACAGAGCACGTCGCTATTCGAGAGAATTTGTTCGCGAAACAAAGCCAAGCGTTGGAGAAGATGAAACGATTGCTATATTAGAGAATTGTCTAGCGTTCAAAAGTGGCGCATCAGCTAACGTTGCTACGATGCCACCGCGTGATCCATGAGAGTGAAGCTCGAACCCCAGATCGGGCAGTTGAAGAGGAAATAGAGGTAGGGCATGCGGAGGAAATGACCAATGTCCAAGTAACGAATGACCAATTGTAATCGGTCACCTACAATGCGAATATGCGAAAACCCGCTTGCTTTGGTGGAACCTCGGGTCGAATCAGTAGCTCTGTGGCCTACACGGTGAAGGCATTGAGAACGTTTAGGATTCTTCCTAGACGCCTGAGCCAGATCCCTCGTTCTCTGGCTGCTCCTCGATTCGTGCATCACGTAATTCGTCGCACAAGCTCGCTTCCCAAAGGGGAACCCCAATCGAGTAGGCCGCTCGAGCGATCACATGGGCCGCCACGGGTGCGGTCAAAAAGAGAAAGGCGATAATCAAGAGCGACCGGGTGGTGACCCCCAATTCGTCAAAATGAGCCGCGACCGCCAAGAGGGCGCAGCCGACGCCAAGCGTGGCGGCCTTGGTCGCCGCTTGCATGCGCATGAACAGGTCCGGCATGCGTAAGACGCCGATGCCGGCCAGTAGCATGGCAAGTCCGCCGACAACTAACAGTATGGCTGCTACGACGTCATTCATCGGCGGCCCGCCTTTCTAGGTAATGGGCAAAAGCCACGGTGGCAAGAAACGCGACCAAGGCAACAGCCGTCGCCGCGTCCAGGAGAATCGGTTCATCGGTGGCAATGTCGTAGGTGGCAATAATGCCCACGGAAAGCACCCCCATCGCGTCGAGTGCCACCACGCGATCTGCCAGGCTAGGGCCAATCACCAGTCGTATAAACGACAGAAATAAGCCGATGATTGCCATCGCCATCGACAGCGCTCCAGCAGTTGCCAGCCAATCGTCTCCCATAAAGGTCATCGCATCAGCTCCAAGACTCGTCGTTCTAGTCCCTCTTTGATCTGAATCCGCGCCTGATCGGCATCGGTGTCGATGTACATACTATGCACGTAAAGCACTTTCTTGTCAGCCGACAGATCCAGGCTGAGAGTTCCGGGAGTGAGCGTGATGAGATTTGCGAGCAGAGTGATCTCTGCATCGGTCTCGGCACTCAAAGGAACTGCAATCACACCTGGTCGCATGTAGTGCTTTCGAGTAATGACGTCATGCGCGACGCGCAAATTCGATTTCAGGAGTTGCCCCAAGTAAAAGACCGAAAACTTGATGACTCTTGCGACTCGACGAAAATAAGGATTCGCTTCTCCTG
>JBGTEU010000766.1:0-12333 GCA_041747595.1 Bythopirellula sp. | reverse complement strand
GCAACGCCAGCGCTATCTCGAAGCACGGTTCATCGCCCGGATGCTTGCTGAACTGATTGATTCCGGCCAGCCGCTCATCGTCGACCAAGAACAAAACACCCTTCGACCGGTCCAGCCGGGAGACATCGCGATTTTGCTCCGCTCGTTGAGCGATGTGCAGGTCTACGAAGCGGCCTTGCGAGAACAGGGGCTTGACTATTACTTAGCCGGCGGACACGCCTTTTACGCCCAACAGGAAATTCACGACGTGCTGCATCTGTTGCGAGCCGTGGTGAGCGTGGCCGATGAATTGAGTCTCGCGGGCGCCTTGCGAAGTCCGCTGTTCGCGCTCTCCGACGAAACATTGTTCTGGCTCGTCCAGCAGAACCGCTCGCTCAATGCGGCTCTGTTTGCGGAAACGCTGCCCGAGGAACTTTCCGACGAGGAACGCGCTAAAGTGATTCGTGCCGGCAACGTGCTGCACGAATTGCGGAACGCCAAAGACGGCATGCTCGTGGCGGAGTTGCTCAACAGGGCGATTGAACTCACCGGTTACGATGCCGTGCTTGTCACGGAATTCCTGGGGCAGCGCAAACTCGCCAACTTGCACAAGCTCGTTGAACAAGCACGAACCTTGGACCGGCTCAACCCCGGAGATGTGAACGGCTTTGTCACGCAGCTCGCCGAGTTCGTCACCCGCGCGCCGAAAGAACCGGTCGCCGCCACGAGTGCGACCGGCGACGTGATTCGGATCATGACGATCCATAACGCCAAGGGGTTGGAATTTCCGCTCGTGGTCGTGCCCGACCTGAATCGCAAATCCCACCCGGGCGACTACAAACCCGTCATGGATAGGGAACTCGGACCGCTCGTCCCCGCGAATACCAACGAAAAAGTGTGCGTCGGTTGGGACCTCTACCAACTCGCCGAGAAGCAGGAAGAACAGAATGAAAAGCTGCGGCTGCTCTACGTCGCCTGCACTCGCGCGGCGGACTATCTCATTTTGTCGAGCAGTCTCAAGGACCCGCATAAGCCGTCGAGCGATTGGCTGAAATTTCTGGGCGAGCGTTTTGATCTCGCCACGGGAGACTGCCTCGCCAAGTTGCCCGCGGGATACGGTGTGCCGGCAGTTCGGGCCATCGCGTCCGAGCCGGCCAGCACGCGCAAGCCGGTGAGCCGCACGCGGGGGACTGATCTCGCCAAGTTGATCGAGAAAACCGAGGCCCTGGTTACAGTGGGGAAAGGCGTCGTGCCCCCAAGCGTGATCGAGATCCCCCCCCACACGCAGGCACGCCGGCAATTCTCGTTCTCCCGTTTGTCGGGCGCGCTCGTGCTGGCCGAACCCGTGGAAGTTGTTGCCGAGGAAACCATTTCACCGGCCACGCTCGATCCGCTCGGCTTCGGCACGCTCGTTCACGCGCTGTTGGAATATGCGGACCGTACCTCGCCGGAATCCGTGCGAGAAATTTGCGAATTTCTCGCGCCGAAACATTTGAAGGATCCCACCGAGGAGGCGATCACCGAAGCTGCTGCACTTGTGGAACGATTTCTGCACAGCAGCCGGGCTCAACAGATCGCCGCCGCCCGTTGCGTGCAACGCGAATTGGAGTTTATCTTGCCCTGGCCCTTGGGTGATGACGCTGAGGGCCGCTATTTGCACGGCTATATCGATTGCCTTTATCAAGACGAGGAGGGCGAATGGCATCTCGTGGATTACAAATCGAACCAAGTCACCGCTGAGGGTGTCGGAGCGATGGCCCGCGACTACGAAATGCAGATGTATGTGTACGCACTCGCCTGCGAGCGAGCCCTCGGCAAACGCCCCGTCGAAAGCGTCGTGAGCTTCCTCCGCCCCGAGAAAGAATACAAGTTTGAATGGACTCCGAAGCGCGAGATGGAATTGAACCAACAGTTCGATCGAGCCATCGCGACGCTACTTACTCCGGCAACCGTCGGCTAGTCTGTCATGTCTGTAAATCCCCAACGCGAGTTTGCCCTTGAGATCGTCCGCCAACTCCGCGCGGCGGGTTTCGAGGCGTTGTGGGCAGGGGGCTGCGTCCGCGATCAACTGTTGGGGCACGAGCCGAAAGATTACGACGTCGCCACGAATGCCCGGCCCGAGGAAGTGCAACAGCTATTCGGTAAGCGACGGACCCTGGCCATTGGTGCCGCGTTTGGCGTGATCGCCGTGCTCGGCAAGAACTGCCACCCCGTTGAGGTGGCCACCTTCCGCAGCGATCATGCCTACGTCGATGGTCGGCGGCCCTCCGCGGTGGAGTTCACCACGGCCGAGCAAGACGCCGAGCGCCGCGACTTCACGATCAACGGCATGTTCTTCGATCCGCTCACGGGGGAAGTGATCGACTATGTCGGGGGCCAAGCGGATCTTTCCTCGAAAATCATCCGTGCGATCGGCGACCCCCACGCGCGTTTTGACGAAGACAAGTTGCGAATCCTGCGTGCGGTGCGATTCGGCACGACGTTTGATTTTACGATTGAATCCGATACGCTGGCCGCGATTCGAGAAATGGCCGCGGAAGTGACCGTGGTGAGTGCCGAGCGGATTGGCGCGGAACTCGCGCGACTGCTGGTCCATCCGCGGCGACGTCTCGGCGTGCAACTGCTTGACGATTGCGGATTGCTGCGACCGCTGATCCTTGAACTTGCCGACGCCGCGGCCAGCAATTCTTCCGCGTGGCAGAAAACACTCCAAAACTTAGAACAATTGGAATCGAACAATCTTGCCACGGCCATGGCGGCGCTCGTCTGCGAATTTGCCGCGACTGTTCGCGTGTCGGCGCTGGGCCGCCGCTTTCGCTTTGCGAACAAGGAAATCGACTTGGCAACGTGGCTCACGAAACAACTGCCACGGATCGCCGAGGCGGGTCAACTTCCTTGGCCCCAACTGCAGCGGATTCTCACCCATCAAGGTGCCGGGGAACTGATGGCCCTCGCCACCGCCGTCTTGGGGACCGATCATGCCGGCGTACTGAAATGCCGGGAGTATTTGGCGTTGCCGACCGAAAAGCTCAATCCCCCGCCCCTTTTAACCGGCGACGACTTGGTTCTCCACGGTTTTCAACCTGGGCCGGAATTCGCGCAACTCCTGACCGCGGTCCGCGACGCCCAATTGGAAGGCCGCATCGCTGGTCAAGCGGAGGCATTGGAATTGGCCGAGCGACTTGTCCGCGAGCAGTAGAGGAATGAGCGCTAGACGAATCACGCCATGACCTTTACCATCTGCGGTAGGAAATCTGGTTTTTACCTGGAGAGCCGACGATGGTGATTGGAAATGCATTTGCGTTCGTGGCCCAGGCCCCCGTGGTCAATGGCATGTATGTGCTGTACGTGGTGATGCGGGTGTTGCACATCCTGTCGGCGATCATTCTGGTCGGCGGACTGTTCTACACCAAGACGATCCTCGTTTCCGCGGGTGCCGACCCCTTTGCCGGACAACGGCAGGTGTGGGCTCGCTGGGTGGGATTGGCCTCGCTGTTTCTGCTGGTGAGCGGGCTGGTGAATTTCATGAACATCATGAGTTTGGCTAAGGCTGCGGGGACGCCGCTGCCCTCGACCTATCACATGCTCTTCGGCATCAAATTTCTATTGGGACTGTTCGTGATGTTTCTCGCCGCGATTCTCTCCGGCAGGACGACGTTGGCGGAAAAGTTCCGCCAGAAAATGGGAAAATGGCTCGGCATCGCCTGGGCAAGCAGTTTGGCCATCGTGGTGATTGGCGCGATCTTACGAACGTTTCCTCGTTAGCCCTCAACGCAAAGAAATCTCTTCGTATGGATAAGAAAGCCAAGAAGCGCGTCGAAGTCTTGCGCAAGAAAATCGCGCAGCTTCAACAACTGCTCGCCGCGGCCAAGCAGCAACCCGACGACCCCGGCGAACCGGCCCGGCTGCAGGCCGATCTCGACAAGGCGCAAGAAGAACTGCACAAGCTCAAAGAATCTTAAGCGACAACAAAGTCGACCCGACCTTAGCACCTGTTTCTAGCCGCAGGCGGTAGCCGGCGGAAACTACTGCTGAGGTTCCTCGGCGGGGGCTTCCTCTTCAGTCGAATCCTCCTGCGGCGCCGGAGCGGTGGATAGGGGATTACCCTCGGCCGACAGACCAAGTCGCTGATTATGCGTGGCAATCTGATCGAAGTACTTGCGCTCGCCGTCGTTGGCGATCAAGATGTCCCACAGGGGAAATTTCTGATCGACCTCTTCGTCGGCAAGACTCAAATCGAGTTGCTGCAAGACGTCGCTGTATTCGTCGACGTACTCCACGATATCGGAACCCGTCGTGGAATCATTCGGCAACGAAGGATAAGCCTTAAACACCTTGGCCCAAAGATCGAAGCTTTCTTCAAACAACCGTCGGGCCTGCAATAAATCGGCATCCTCCTTGAACGCCTGGTTGGCGGCATAAGCAAGCTCGCGGGCCCGCAAGGCATCGGCCGTTTGCTCGAAATCGGTCCGTGTCTGCCAATATTCAAAGTTTGCCACTTGGCGGTTGTTGTTGATCAGGAAAATGCGGTCGTCAATTTCCTTGATGCGGTTAGTGAGCTTGTTGGCTTGACCCGCCTTGTCGGGGTACTTTTCCGCGACGCGCTCGGCGATGTCGTCAAACGAGACAAAGAGAGCGGTATCGGCCTCGTTTGCCAGATTCTGTTGTTGCTCGTTGCGCAGACTTTGGGGAACGGCCACAGCCTTGAGCATTTCTTGTGATAGCTTGGCCTGACGCTCGTCCACCAAATCCGCGCGGATGCCGGTAGAAATGGCGTCGAATTCCGTCTGCAACTTTTTCTTTTCCAACTCCCAGCGGTTGAGATCGTTGAGACGGATCATTGTGCCGCGAGAGGATCGCATTTCGCGGGAACCGTAATCTCGCCACAGATTCGAGGCAGACCGCCACGCCGAGCGGGCCTTTTCGCCGAAGATTCCTTCTTTCTCAATGGCTTCCGAATAGTTGATCTGCGACATCGCCGGTGCGGCAAAGAACGTGGTCGGATTCTTCTGGCCGATGCTTTTTTTCTTGTCGTCGACCACCGAGATCGACTCCTCATATTCACGGCGTGATACGAGCCAATTGTCCCGCTGTTCCAGCGGCGGGGGATTGCCGTCGTGGAAACTTTTCTGGAAGTCTTCGTCCGCCTTAAACATCCGTCGGTATTCGACGTGTTCGTCGGCTCGGCCGATTTTGTTGCCGACAAACCAACCGAGTTCCGAAAGCAAATGGGGATTGTCGCGGTTGTACTTGGTTCCTTCCTTCAAGAAATGAATACCTCGAATCACGTAGCTGAAGCGGTCGCGAACGTCGTCGAGCTCCACGGAGACGTTGTAGGTGAGATTCCAAGCCTGATATTTCCAGAACGAAATAAAATAGGGCTGCAATTTGGCGAGTTGCTCGAGCGTGGCGCGAAAGTTGGTCCAGTCTTCTTTTTTCTTGAATTCGTTAGCCTTGCTCCACAACATCGAAACGGCAATGCCGCGCAGGCCCAAAGTCGCCATGCGGATGGTTTCGCTCGCGGGATCGATTTCGCCCAAGTCGGATTGTCCGAGCTCGTTTTCCTTCCGCAGCCGAGCGAGGCTGCCACCGGCGTCGTCGATGGTCGCGGGAGCGCCCAATAAATAGAGCGGAAACAGCAACACGACCAAGGCCAAAATGTAAACCATCTTGCGATGCAGTGAGGAAATTTCGTTCATCGAGCCACCTCACGGGTACGAAGCAAAAAATATCCAACCACGGCCAGGCCGATCACGTAGGCCAAACACATGGTGAGGTCCTGGTAGACCTGGTCGGCGGGAACGTCAAAGCCGAACGCGGCAAACGCAATCGTGCTCAGCGCTGAAAAATCGGGAAGCACCTGGGCCAGCGTCAGCATGAACCCCTTAAACACGGTGTCGGCCCCTTGAATCAGCGTCGCTATCAAGCTCTCTTCCAGCTTGGTAATAATATTCTTCTGAGTGATCAAACGGTAAAACGATTCCACCGGGCCGCCGCCATATTCGGTTCCCAATGCGACCCCCACGAAGAACGGTCGGAAGAAACCGAGCACAATGAACGACACGGTAAATAGCATCGCCACGGGGCCGCTCAACACCGTGCTGGCCGTGACGCCGATGGCGATCACGATGACCATTTGCACCCAAATGCTGAGATAGACTTTCAGGTAATTTACCAGCGGCGATGCATCAGGAAGACGCAAATACAGGTCGGGTTGAGCAAAGCCGAAGTACTGCCCCCGTTCCAGGCATTGGATACGCACTTCGAGTTGGCCACTCGAACTCACGAAATCCTTGTAGAGATCGTATTGCTTGTCGTCCGTGCCGGTCAGCTTACGGGGAATAAGCCGCTCCTCGATCTTGGCATCGAGTGCCGAGAACGGGGTGACTTCGCTCGTGAGCCCTGACTCGGGGTTGCGGACCTGAATCGAACCCGTGATCGCTTTGCCGATGATTCCCTTGTGAGTACGGAAAACGCGAACGATCAAACCGATCGGCAAGCCGGATTGCTCACCATCGTCATAGTTGAGCGAGGCGTTGATGTTGTCGAACGTCCAAATGGCCGTGGCCTGAGTGTTGCCGTCAACGAAGCTGCGATAGGTCCATTCGCTGCCAACGCTGATGCCGCGCTGCTTGGGAACGCCCTGGCGGTCGAGGAACGTGAGCTTGCCCCACTTGGGGACCCGGGCTCGCATAATTCCCTCGGCCCCCAACACCACCGAGCGGTCACCTCGTTTGACGATCTCGTGGGTATGGCCGTAGTTGCTCAGCGCCCTGCCCTCTCCTTCGTTGTCGAGCTCCACCTCGTGCCGGTGATGGGCGTCAAGCGTCGTGCGGCCATCCTGGCCGATCGTTTCGTTATTTGCGTCCGATACATTTTTCAAGCTGCTGATGTCGATCTCATGGGTATGGTCGAGCGAGCGATTCACGAAGATGTAACTGCTGATTCCCATGATCGCGAGCAGAATCGTCCCCACAATCGTGAAGCCAATCGTGCGGCCGAGCACGATTTCGCCCGCGCGAACCGGCTTGGTGACAATCGTGTAAATCGTTTTTGTTTTGAAATCCCCCGGCAGGCTGAATGCACTCAGAAGCAGGGCGATGCCGAGAACCAAATAGGTTGTGGCCGTCAGCACGAAGCTGATATAAAGCTTCGCCGGGTCTTGGTGATCGGTTCGCAGAAACCAACTTGCAAACACGAGGATGATTAAGAATATCACGAGGGCCACCACCACGCGGCGTCGCCAGGCTTCTTTCATGGCCAATCGAGCGAGCGCCCACACTCGGCGGGGCGAAGTCTCCAGAAGTTCGCGAATGCCCGTGGTGATCGTGCGATAAACGATATCGCCGCCGCGGAGCATGCCGTGCCGGGCCGCGGCCACGATGTAGCCGAGCATGAGCCCCATCAGCAGGAGCCCGAGGGAAATCAAGAAAAATCGTGGCACGGCCCCGAGCGAACCGGGCGAGCCGCTCCAAAGCCATTGCAGATAGGGAAGTATTTCGTTTTCGAGAACCATGACCGAATGAGCTTCTGGGAATGATTAGAGTTGGATCGAGAACTGCCGCGACACGTTGGGAACACTTATGCCGAGGTCGTTGTCTCGACATTGGCTCGGCGACCGGGTCGGGCTTCGCTGTCACGCACGATCGACAAAAACAGCTCTTCGAGCGTCGTACTGGGGTTGGCCATTTCCATGAGCTCGCCCTGATGCCGGGCGATTACGTCGCGAATCTCGTTCTGGCACTCCACCGAGAGGTTGCGACCACGAATCTGGGTAACGTCGGCCACGGTCAGCAGCGTATCGACCCGGCCGAGTTCCTTGAGCTCGCCCTGATGCAAAATCGCGATGCGATCGCAAACGTCCTGCACGTCGGCGAGCAAGTGACTACACATCACAACGGTCTTCCCCTCTTCCTTGAGCCGCAAGATCATGTCCTTCATTTCGCGCGTGCCGATGGGGTCGAGGCCGCTCGTGGGTTCGTCGAGTAAAATCAAATCGGGATTGTTAATAAGCGCCTGGGCCAAGCCGATGCGGCGGGTCATGCCCTTAGAGTACTCCTGCAACTGCCGCTTACGGGCCTTGTCGAGGCCGACCATTTTGATCAACGCATCGACGCGCTCTTTTCGGGTCTCGGCAGGCATGTCAAACAGCCGAGCGTAGAAGTCGAGCGTCTCCTCGGCATTCAGAAATCGATAGAGATACGACTCCTCGGGTAAGTAACCGATCCGCTCGTTCTTGCTGACGTCGGTGGCCCGCTTGTTGAACACGAGGGCCTCACCCTCGGTCGGGAACAACAGGCCGAGGATCAACTTGATTGTCGTCGTCTTTCCCGAGCCGTTGGGGCCCAGCAGGCCGAAGACTTCGCCGCGATGAATTTCGAGGTCTAGGGGTTTGAGGGCCCGCACCTTTTGCCGGCCCCAGAAGTCGCGGTACACCTTACCGAGGGCTCGCGTTTGAATAACGATGTCGTCGCTCATGGCTTAATTCGTAAAAGGGATCAATTCGTGAGATAAGAAAAATGAATAATGCCAGACGCCCGGATGCTTTATCCGAGCGGACCTTGCCACATACCGATACGCCGCCGCTAGCGGATGAGTTCACAGAGCCGGAAGCGGCTACTTCCAGGCCACCATTCAGGCTGCTGGCCGTCGCCTCAAAGTAAACACCCAGTATAAGTTACGGCTGATGGAGGGGCAAGGATGGGAGCGGAAGGACTATAGGTCGAGAGACAGGAGGACCTTGGGACTTAGTAAGAAAAATAGGCCAAGTTAACCCAGGGATTGTCGGCATTAATGGTTCCTGGGACGATGCAAACGGTGCCGCTCAACGAATTACTGAAATGCCTTCCACTCGTTCGTCTCGCCTGAACTTAAAATCATGATTCTCAACGTTGCAACTTGCCAGTTTCCCATGTCGGCTCAAATCGAGAGCAATCGGCAGTTTGTAGCGAAACAAATGAGGCAGGCCAAGCAAAAGGGTGCCGACGTCGCTCACTTCCCTGAGTGTGCCCTTTCGGGCTACGCGGACGTGGTCGACTATAAGAAGCTTGATTGGCAGGAACTGGAATCGGCCACGCGAGCGGTCCTGGCCTTGGCACGCGAACTCGGCATTTGGGTGATCCTGGGCTCGGTCCATCGCCTCTCGGGCAAACACAAGCCACACAATTCGCTGTACATCATCAACGATCGAGGCGAAATTCAAGATCGGTACGACAAGCGTTTCTGTTTCGGCAAGGTCGACGATCCCGAAGGCGAGCTGATTCACTACACCCCGGGCGACCATTCGTGCGTAATTGAAATCGCCGGCGTGCGTTGCGGAACGCTCATCTGCCACGAATACCGCTACCCGGAGCTCTACCGCGAGCTCAAGCGGCAGGGCGTTGAGCTCGTGTTTCATTCTTACTATACAGGCAATTTTTCTCGCAAGATTCTCCGTGAAATGCGGCAGCAAGTCGGCGGCAAGTTCCACCCGCTTAACCCCGGCAAGACGTTGCCCGAGATTACGATGCCAGCCGGCATGCACGCGCGGGCCGCCGACAATTACATGTGGATCAGTTGCTCTAACACCAGCGCCCGCGAAAGCAGTTGGCCAAACTTTGTGGTGCGGCCCGACGGCGTGATCGTTGGCCGTTTACGAAGGAATGTCGCTGGCGTGCTCATCACCAAGATCGACACCGTGGCGGAGTACTACAACTCGACAGGCCCCTGGCGGATGCGAGCCATGAACGGCCAGCTCCACAGCGGCACACTTGTCAAAGACAAGAGATCGAGTGAGAGAACTTCGCTGTAATCACTCGCGGAGCGACATTTTCGGATTTGACGCTCAACTGTTTTTAGAGACGGAACGATTTCGGTGCCAACCAAAAAAACCCAAGACCTGCCGACAAGTCTGTCGGCGGCTATTCAAAAGACCTACAGTCCCACTGTCCCTTCGTCCTCTCGCTCACAGGCACAGCATAAACGCCACCAGGTTTTCTTTTTCTTCCTCGGTGAGTTTCAGCTCCATGACGAGGTTGAAGAACTCCACCGTGTCGGCAAGCGTTAGCAGTCGGCCATCATGAAAATACGGGGGCGAATCTTTGATGCCACGTAGCGGGAACGTCTTGATCGGCCCCTGCGCCGTGGCCACGAGTCCATTGTGCGTCTGGGTCTTGTAGAACCGCTCGACCTGCAAGTTGTGCATCGTGTTGTCGGTGTAGTATGGCGCTGGATGGCAGGTGGAACACTTGGCCTTGCCGAAGAAAAGTTCCTGGCCCTTCATCTCGGGAGAATCGGCCACGAATTTTTTGGGGTCGAGTTTCCCGTCGAGGCCCAATCCCGGCGCGGGGGGGAAGTCGAGCAAGCTCTGAACTTCCGACATGAAGTGCACCTGACTGCCGCGTTCCAAGGCATTCACACCCTTCGCCGCCGCGGAAACATGATCGCCGTCGAAATAAGCCGCACGCTGTTCGAACTCGGTAAAATCCTCGACGCTCTTCAGGGCTCGCTGCGATCCAAACAGCCGTTGAATGTTCACGCCGCGTAAGCTCGGCGTATCGATCCGCCGGCGATGCGATTGCGGACGGATGTCGCCCACCAGATGCGTCGCCGCCGACGTGTGGCCGTTCACGTGGCAATCAAAACAAGTCACGCCGAGCAAGCCCTCGGCGATCTCGGTCTTGCGGTCGGCGGTCGCATTGAATTGCTGCTGGGGAAACTGCGTCACCAACAACCTCAAACCTTCGAGATCCTTCGCATTGAGAATCCCCTGAAAGATCTCTTGAAAATTGTCGACCGTCACCACTTTGCCTTGCGACACGTCACCCAAGTCGGGGCGCGTGATAAGAAAAATGGCCGGCGGAAACTCAGGAAGGAAATGTTCGGGCAAATCAAAATCGAGATCAAAACGCGCAAGCCGGGGGAGCTCCTTGATTTCGTGTTGCGGGAACAACATCCCCCCCACTTCGTGCTTCGGATGGGGCAGCGGCAGGAACCCGGGCGGGAAGACGCCTTGTTCGCGGATTTCTTCCGGTGAAAGGTTGGCTAACTCTTCCCACGTCGTCCCCTTCGGCAGCTTAACCCTCAACCCCGTTTGAATCGGCTTGCCCCGCGACATAGTGACTTCCTCATGCGGCTGGGAGGTGAGGTCGTAGCGCTCCTCCAACAGATTCATCTGCCGCTCCATCGTCGCGGCCTTGCCGGCCTTGTCCTCGGCCTTCATATCCTCGAAAGATTTTTGGCCCAACAATACAGGCGAAATTTGATCGTAACTCGAAGCGGGAGGTGGTGGAGTTTGGCCCTGGGCAAGCTGGCTCGACATTGAACCGGCAAGCAGGGATGCCGCCACAACAAATGAGAGCCGACTAAAAGAACGGTGTCCGTGCGAGAATTGCATATCCATTTCCCCCTATTATTCGAGAATCACGGTAACTGCTAATCACTGGCGACGAGATCGCCGTCATCGTAGCAAATCGAGATTAAGACAGATAGGATTCGTTGTTAAACGCATGGAATGCAGTGATAAATGGAAGTTCATTACGATGCTGTCAGTTTAGATTTTTCGTGGTGCAGGCTTCCAGCCTGTAATGACAGCCAAAATGATTAGCCAAAGTTTCAATTCAAATTGCCACGACCTGGCGCTCGAATCGCATGCAGTGCGTCGCAAGAATGGCCAGCCCAAGCATTACCAACGCCGACGGCTCCGGCACGGCGGTCGATGCGGCATTCAGCGGCACGTTTCCATACTGCGACTGCCAGAGTGCCAGATCCGTTGCGCTTAATGGTGTCGGTGACCCACCCCGCTGCCAGATCATGAAATCACGGCCATCCACGTCGCCGTCGAGGTCGAAGTCGGCGGCTACGTGATTGAGATTGTCGCGAATGTTTTGACCAATCAGGGCGTGCAGGCGCGGATCGTCGTCGATGGAAGTGTGCGTGATCGAAGTATCGCCAAACAAGACCTCCACGTTGAAATTCGCCGCGCCCAGCACAAAGTCTTCTCCCTGCGGCTCGAAGAGCCTCGTCGAGATCTGGTAGTAGTTGAAGCCAACGTCGACGTTGGTGGGAAGCACGTCGTTCGTGCCGCCGTAGAAATTGGGGACCGAGTCGATTTGGATCGTGAGGTCGACCGTAACGCCGATTGGTTTGAGAAAATCGTTGGCGACTTGCAAAGCGCTGCTGCCGCCGAAACTGTGGCCGATGAGCACCAAAGTGGCTCGGTCGCCGGAGTATTGTTGAATCCAGTTGAAGGCTTGTTCCCGTCGGTCCCAGGCAAATACCTGGCCTTGGTAATCGGGAATTCCGGACGCCGCCAGCGTGGCGTTCAGACTATGCATGCCCGAGTTAGTGCCAAAGGAGAGGAAGCCCGTGAACAAG